>NZ_JBFBBQ010000015.1:0-139414 GCF_040682775.1 Amycolatopsis sp. NPDC051106
GCCCGGCTTGTCGCCCCCCCCCTGCCCCTCCCCCACCGCGTTGTTTTCTTTTTTTTTGAATTTTTCCCCAAAAATGCCCAAATCCACGGACCTACGGGGTCGGCGTCGCCGTCACGCCCTTGCTGGTCGGCGGGGTCGTCGTGGCCGGGGCCGAGGTCGACGGCTGCTGGGTCGTCGTGCTCGGGGTCGTCGTCGGCGTGCTCGACGTGGTCGGCGGGCTCGTGGTGTCCGTCGAGGTCGACGGGGTCTCGCTCGGGGACACCTGCGTGTCGTCGGTGCCGGTCGTCGTCGGCGTGGTCGACGGGGCCGGATCCTTGCTCCCCGAACCGCCGCCGAAGATCTTGCCGATGCTCGCGCCCGTGCCGCCCGCCACCTTGCCGCCGGTGGCCGCGTCGACGCCGACCACCGCCAGGATCGCCACCGCGAACGCCACCACGCTCGTCCCGATGATCAACGGCCAGCGCAGTTTCCGCAGCCGCGCGGACAGCCGTGAAGGTTCTTCCGGCGGCTTGGCCAGCTGCACGGTCGGCTGGTCGGTGATGGGCACCTCGGGCCCGGCGTTACCCCGCCGCCGGATCCCGGACGTCGCCAGCTGACGCGCCTTGAGCGCCGCCTCGCGCGTGCGCTGCAACGAGCGCAGGTACAGCTCGCCGCCGACTGTCGACACCACACTCGCGACGCCGGCTCCGACCACGGTGCCCGCCACGCCGAGCGTCGACCCCAGCAGCGCCGCGGTCACCGCCGCGAGCGCCGTCGCCAGCACCTGCGCGATCCTCAGTCCTGATTTCTCTTCCTTCGCTTCGGAAGCCGCTGCGTTCTCCTTGCTCATGATCCCGATCCGGTAGTGAGTCTTCTCCCCTTGTCCAACGTGTAGGGCGCGCGAAGGACTCCCCACGTTGCCACGACGTGAGGAGGGCCACTCCGACCGTCCATAATAGACAGTGCTGATCGAACGTTTTCTTGACATACTCGGCACATGGAACTGGTGACGATCTCTGACATCGAGGCCGCGGCGAAGCGCGTCCAAGGTGTCGCCGTGCGCACGCCCCTGTTGCTCCAGACGTGGGATCCCCGCGGAACCCTGTGGCTCAAACCCGAAAGCCTGCAACCGGTCGGCGCGTTCAAGGTGCGCGGCGCGTTCAACGCGATCGGCGCCCTCGACGAGGAAAGCCGCTCCCGCGGGGTCATCGCCTACTCGAGCGGCAACCACGCGCAGGCAGTCGCCTACGCCGCGCAGCAGTACGGAGTGCCCGCGGTGATCGTCGTGCCGGACGTCGCGCCGCGGATCAAGGTCGAGGCCACGCGCGGGTACGGCGCCGAGGTGATCGAGGTGCCGATCGGCGAACACGAGGGCAAAGCGCACGAACTGGCCGCCGAACGCGGGCTGACCCTCGTCCCGCCCTACGACGACGCGGCCATCATCGCCGGGCAGGGCACGGCCGGCCTCGAGATCGCCGAGGACCTCCCCGACGTCGAGGTCGTGCTGGTGCCGGTCAGCGGCGGCGGGCTGGCCTCCGGCGTCGGCACCGCCATCAAGGCCCGCGCGCCGCGCGCGAAGGTCATCGGCGTCGAGCCCGCGCTGGCCGGCGACACGGCCGAGGGGCTGCGCCTGGGCCGTCAGGTCGACTGGCCCCAGGCCGACCGCGCCCGCACGATCGCCGACGGCCTGCGCGCGCAGCCGTCCGAGCTGACCTTCGCGCACCTGCGGGAGGTCGTCGACGCCATGGTCACGGTCTCGGAGGACGAGATCCGCGAGGCCATGCGCACGCTCGCCCGCAAGGCCCGCCTGGTCGCCGAGCCGAGCGGCGCGGTGACGACGGCGGCGTACCTGTTCCACGCGAGCGAGCTGCCGGCCGGCCGCACGGTCGCGATCGTGTCGGGCGGCAACGCGGACCCGGCCCTGTTCGCCGAGATCCTCGCGGGCTGAGCCGGGCCCCGAGCGCCCCAATGTGGCCTTCGGTGCGTCCAACGCACCGAAGGCCGCCTTGGGTGCGTTGGACGCAACCAAGGCCGCCTTGGGGCGCTTACGAGCCGGCGACCGGGGAGCCGCGGCGGATGTGCGTCGGCGGGCCCTCGACTCCGCAGTGGTAGCACTCGCCCAGGTGGGGGCACTCGTCCGAAGCCGACGTCGAGGCCGCGTCCGGGTCCCCGTCCGGAGACGGCGGCCCGGACGGCGGCGCCAGCACCCCGTTGTGGATGCCCAGCGCGATCAGCCCGCCGGCGATCGCCAGCGCCGCGCAGATGACCAGCGCCATCCGCCAGCCCGCGGTGAGCGCCACCGGGTCGGCGTACGCCTCGCCCGTCAGCCCGGCCGCCGCGGGCAGCACCGCGACAGCCAAGAGCCCACCGGACCGCGCGATCGCGTTGTTGACCCCCGAAGCGACGCCGGCGTAGCGGTCCGGGGCCGCGGCGAGCACCGTCGCCGTCACCGGGGCCACCACCGTCGCCAGGCCGAGCCCGAACACGACGACCGCGGGCAGCACCGTGCCGAGATAGGACGCGCCGGGTGCGATGCGCAGCATCAGCAGCATCCCGATGCCGACGACGATCGGGCCGACCACCAGCTGCACCCGCGGCCCGATGCGCTGGGCCAGCGCGCCCGAACGGCCCGAGAGCAGCAGCATGATCACCGTGAGCGGCAGCCCGGCCAGCCCGGACGCCGTCGGCGAGTAGTGCAGCGACACCTGCAGCTGCATGACCAGCAGCATCATCACGCCGCCGAGCGCCGCGTACATGGCGAAGGTCAGCGCGTTGGCCAGGGTGAACGTCCGGTCGCGGAACAGCGACGGCGGCACCAGCGGCTCGCGCGAGCGGTGCTGGACGACGACGAACGCGGTCAGTCCGGCGATCCCCAGCACGCCCGCGACCAGCACGATCGGGTCGCCGATGCCGCGCGCCGGCGCCTCGACCAGCGCGCCGGTGACCCCGGCGAGGCCGATGGCGCCGAGCGCGGCGGCGCCGAAGTCCGGGTGGCCGGTCGCCTCCGGGTCGCGGGACTCGGGGACGAACTTCCGGGCCATCAGCACGACCGCGATCGCGATCGGCACGTTGATGAGGAACGCGAGCCGCCACGACCAGACCTGGACGAGGAAGCCGCCGAGCAGCGGCCCGGCGGCCGCCGCGATGCCGCCGAGGCCCGACCAGGCGCCGATCGCGCGGGCGCGGGCGTCGTGCGCGAAGGACGACTGGAGGATCGCGAGCGACCCCGGGGTCAGCAGCGCGCCACCGATGCCCTGCAGGATCCGCATCGCGACCAGCATCTCGGTCGACGTGGCGGCGGCGCACAGCCCGGAGGCGACGCCGAACCAGACGACGCCGATGAGGTACATGCGGCGCCGGCCGTACCGGTCGCCGAGCGAGCCGGCGACCAGGATGAGCGCGGCGAGCGCCAGCAGGTAGCCGTCGAGGATCCACTGGAGCCCGGCGACGGAGGCGTTCAGCTCGGCGCCGATGCGGGGCAGGGCGACGTTGACGATGGTGCCGTCGAGCATCGCCATGCCCGAGCCGAGGATGGTGGTGGCGAGCACGCCGCGGGCGGCGTGCGTCCCCCACCGGATCCCGGTGTCTTCGGTGGCAGTCACCCCGCCACTCCACCGTGCGGGGTGATCGCCGTCAACACCGGGTCACGGCATCAGCGTGGTGACGAACTTGTACCGGTCGCCGCGGTAGACCGAGCGCGCGTATTCGACCGGCTTGCCGTCCGTGGCGAACGAGTGCCGGGTCAGCCGGAGCACCGGCATGCCGACGTCCGCGCCGAGCATCTCCGCCTCTTCGGGACCGGCGAGCGACGTCTCGATCGACTCTTCGGCGCGCTCCAGTTCCACTCCGTAATACTCGCGTAGAACGGCGTACAACGAACCGCCCGCCGAGACGTGCTTGCGCAGCCCGCGGAATCGGCCGGCCGGCAGGTGCGAAGTCTCCAGCGCCATCGGCTGCGAGTCCGCCAGTCGAAGCCGTCGAAGGCGAAGAATTTTCGCGCCCGTGCGGATTCCGAGCAGTTTCGCGAGGTCGCCTTCGGCCGGCAGCTCCTCGAGCTCCAGCAGCTTCGAAGACGGCTTCAGACCCTGGCGGCGCATGTCCTCCGTGTAGGACGACAACTGCAGCCGCTGCGCGAGCTTAGGTTCGGCCGCGAAAGTGCCTTTGCCCTGCACACGGTGCAGCCGGCCCTCGGCCGTGAGGTCGGCCAGCGCCTGGCGCACGGTGGTGCGGGAAACCGTGAACTCCCCGGCGAGCGCGCGTTCGGTCGGGATCGGCGAACCGGGCGGCAGTACGTCCAAGAGGTCGAGCAGGTGCTGTTTCAGCGCCCAGTACTTGGGCTCGCGCTGCCCGCGCATCCCGGCGACGGCGCCCGCCTCGCCCGTGGTGGTGGTCTCCAACATGCCCGACTCCCTATGTCTTCCCTCATCGCACGCCACGTCCCCGTAAGAAACGTACCCTTTTCCCCAAACGCGCCGCCCCACTAAGATTGGTCTAGACCTGACCGACGCCGCCTGAGTCCGGTACATAATGCCGGAGGTGGAGAGGAAAATGATGACCGAACAACGGCCCGGCGAGCACATGGCCGCGGAGATCGACCAGCAACCGGACGTCCTGGCCGGACTGGTGGGGCGTCAGGCGGAAATCGCCGAGGTGGCGGAAAAGATCTCACAACGGCCTCCGCGCTTCGCTTTGCTCGCCGCGCGTGGATCGAGCGACCACGCAGCGTTGTACGCGAAGTACCTGATCGAGGTACTGCTCGGCCTTCCGGCTGGTCTCGTCTCCCCGTCCACGGCGACGCTGTACGGCGCGCGGCCCGATCTGCGGGACGTGCTGTTCGTCACCGTCAGCCAGAGCGGCGGCTCCCCTGACCTGATCGAGGTCACCGAAACGGCGCGCCGCCAGGGCGCGCTGACGGTGTCCGTCACCAACACGCCGGACTCGCCGCTGCGGGCGGCGTCCGAGCTCGGTGTCGACATCGGCGCCGGCGTCGAGAAGGCCGTCGCCGCGACCAAGACGTACTCGGCGACGCTGATGGCGCTCTACCTCCTGATCGACGCGGTGCGCGGCGGCAAGGCCGCCGACGCCGAGAAGATCGGCGAGCTGGCGCGGCAGACCCTGGACGGCGCCGCCGAGGGCGTCCAGCGCGCGGTCGACCGGTACCGCTTCGTGGACCGGGTCCTCACCACCGGCCGCGGCTACTCCTACGCCACCGCGCTCGAAGGCTCGCTCAAGCTCGCGGAGACCAGCTACCTCGCCGCCCGCGCGTACAGCGGCGCGGACCTGCTGCACGGCCCGGTCGCGGCGGTGGACGGCGAGACCGCCGTGCTCGCGGTGACCAGCAAGGGCCAGGGCGGCCTGGCGATGCACGAGGTCCTCGACGCCGTCGGCAAGCGCGGCGCGGACGTCCTCGCGGTCGGTTCGGCCGCCTCGGAGGTGCCGGCGGCGCTGCGCATCGACGTCGCCCCGACGGCCGAGGAGCTGGCGCCGATCCTGGAGATCCTGCCCATCCAGCGGATCGCGCTCGGCCTGTCGCTCGCCCGCGGCGGCGACCCGGACAGCCCGCGCGGCCTGCTGAAGGTGACCAAGACGAGGTGAGCTACGCGATCGGCGTCGACGCCGGCGGAACGTCGACCAGGGCCGCACTGGTCGACGCCGCCGGCGCGGTGCTGGGCACCGGGCGCGGCGAAGGCGCCAACCCCAACGCGCACACGCCGGAAGTCGCGGCGGGCCGGATCGCCGACGCGATCACCGCGGCGCTGGGCACGCGCGATCCGGGCGACGTGCGCGCGTCCGTCGTCGGCATGGCCGGGGTCAGCAAGCTCAGCGACGTGCGCGTGGCGGCGGTGTTCGACGCGGCGTGGGCGCGGATCGGGCTCACCGGCGTCCGGGTCGTGGCCGACGCCGAAGTGGCGTACGCGTCCGCGACCTCGGCGCCGGACGGGACCGTGCTCGTCGCCGGCACCGGTTCCATCGCGGGCCGGATCCGCAAGCGCCGGCTGGCCGGCACCGCGGGCGGCTACGGCTGGCTGCTCGGCGACGAAGGGTCCGCCTTCTGGCTCGGCCGCGAAGCCGTCCGATCCACTTTGGAGGCTCTCGGGCGCGACCGGTCCCTCGACGGGTTGCCGTCGGCGGTGCTCGCCACCGCGCTCGGACTGTCCGGTTTGGACGTCCGGACGGACGCGGAGCGGCTCGCGGCGTCACGCGCGTTGATCACGACGGCCAACGCCGAAGCGCCGGTGCGGCTCGCCCGATTCGCCCCTTTGGTGAGCGCGGCGCACGACGCGGGTGAGCCCGCGGCGCGTGAAATCGTCACCCGGGCGGCTGGACTTCTGGTCGCGAACGCCCTCGCCGCGCGCGAACCCGGCGAGTCGACCCCGGTCGTGCTCGTGGGTTCCGTGCTCACCGGAACCAGCCCGGTCGGCGCCCTCGTGCGCCGCGGACTGGCCGGGCTCGAGGTGCTGACCAGCTCCGATGGGGTGCTCGGGGCAGCCTGGCTCGCGGCCGTGGACGCCTTCGGCGAAGGGGTGGCTAGACCAGTATTTCCCTAAAAAATTGAGTAAAACACGACGGGAAGACGCCAAAACGTCGACTGAACCCCGGTCGGCCGGGTAACGTAGTCATCGGCCCCCGGACCCTCCCCCCTCGCCGGGGGCCGCCTTATGTCCTGGGTACGTCGTCCGGAGCGGTTTCCGGGGCCAATCGCAGACCGGGGTGTTCCGGGGGCAGCGCCCGGTAGAGCACCCAGCCGCTCACCGCGACGGTTAGCGCGACCAGCGGCCACGACAGCACCGTGCGGGCCACGCCGAGCGCGATCACCTGGCCGGACCACCACAGCAGGCCGTAGACGACCACCCGCAGCGTGTACTGGCCGAACACCCACACCCAGCTGGCGCGCGAGTACGCCTTCAGCAGCACGGGGTCGCGGCGCCAGCGCGTCTTCTGGCCGAGCACCAGGCCGACGACGACGCCGAGCAGCGGCCAGCGGATCACGATGCTGGCCGCCCAGAGCAGTGCGCTGGCCACATTGGACATCAGCTGCAGCAGGAAGAAGTCCTGGGCCCGGCCGGTGTGCAGGGCGATCAGCGCGGCCGCGACGACGGCGGCGAGGCTGACGACCAGCGCGCGGATCTTCCCGCCGCGGACCATGCGGTAGACCCCGAGGCCCACGGCGACCGCGATGGCGACGCCGGCGCCCCAGGCGATGGACTGCCCGGCCGCGAGCCAGCCGACGACGAAGCCGGCGGGCGGGATGCTGGCGTCGAGCGCGCCCCGGCGGCCACCGAGGATCTGCGCGAGTGACTCACGGGGTTCTGCGGACACGTGTCCAGCGTGCCGGATCCGGCCGCGCAGGCTCCAAGCAGGGAGATTTTCGCCACAAGAGTCTGGTGATTGCCTTCGAGTGTGCTGTCTCACGGCATGGAGAAGGTGAAGACTACGTAATAGAGAGGCGGAGAAGGCCGACAAGATAAGACACTGTTACCGCAGGCTGAACACCGGTGGGGCCCGGATGGTTAGTTGTGGTGTACAACTACATGTCGGGGAGTCGGTCGCAGGACGGGAAGGGGACCCAACGTGTACGGATTCGACAGCTATGTGGCGATCGGGGACAGCTTCACCGAGGGGCTCAACGACGGGCTGCCGGACGGCTCGTTCCGCGGCTGGGCCGACCGGCTCGCCGAGATCCTGGCGGCCGGCCGACCCGGTTTCCAGTACGCGAACCTGGCCCTGCGGGGCAAGATGCTCGACGAGATCATGGACGAACAGCTGCCGATCGCCCTGGAGCTGAAGCCCGACCTGGTCACGCTGTGCGCGGGCGGCAACGACATCATCGTCCCGGGGGCGGACGTGGACGCGGTGGCGGAGCGCCTGGAGGAGGGCGTCGCGAAGCTGCGCGCGGCGGGGATCCCGGTGCTCATCTTCAACGGCCCGGACACGAAGGTGCTGTCCGTGATGTCGGTTCTGCGAGGCAAGGTGGGGATCTACAACACTCATCTGTGGGCGATCGCGGAACGCCACGGCGCCCGCGTGGTCGACCTGTGGACGATGGCGCCCCTCCACGACCGCCGCGCGTGGAGCGACGACCGGCTGCACTTCTCCCCGGAGGCCCACCGGCGCATCGCCCTGAAGGCGGCGGAGGTCCTGGGGATGCCGATCGACGGCGACTGGCGGGAGCCGTGGCCCCCGGAACTGGTCCCGAGCCGCTGGATCGACTCGCGGCGATCGGATTTGACGTGGACGAAGATGCACCTGCTGCCGTGGATCCGGCGGCAGCTGCGGGGGCAGTCCATGGGGGACGGGCTGTCGCCGAAGCGGCCTGAGCTCGCGCCGTTCGTTCCGCTGGAAGTTCTCGAGGTACCGGACAACGCCCAGGCCCAGCAGCAGGCCAGCTGAGGTCCGCCGGGTCTCCTGGGGGCCCTGGGCCCCCTGGGTCCACTGCCGTTCGTGGGCCAGGCGGCGGACGTCATGAACGACTCTTTCCTGTCGCCGGACGAGGTGAACGAGTCGTTCATGACCTCCGTGACCAGGCCCGGCTGAGTCCCCCGCCGCTCCGTGGCCGGCTGGCTGGCCGGCTGGCTGGCTGGCCGGCTGGCTGGCTGGCTGGTCGCGATGCCGTGAATGACTCATTCACGGCGTCCGACGACATGAATGAGTCATTCAAGACACCCAAGCCGCCACCACCGAGCCGACCGAACCCCGTGCCTTTGCCGCCCACCAAGCCCCGAACCCCCAGCATCCCCCGCCGCTCCCAGGCAGGGTTCCGGCAGAGTCACGGTTCAATCGCTTGGCTTCCGCCACTGCCGTGCGACGGATCAAGCCCACTCGCCCGCGGTCCGGACGTCTCGAATGATTCATGCGCGACACCAAGCCCGGCGAAGCCGGGTTCGGTGTCCCCTCCGCCTCGACAGAGGACCGCCTCGCCCGCCGCAGCCGGATTCAAATGACCTGAATGAGTCATTCAGGTCTTGGGAGGTCCTGAATGACCCATTCAAGACGTTTGCCCAGGACACCACGCGCCCGTGGCCTGCGCCGGGGCGGCCAAGCTGACCGCACCACCCGACTTTGCCGCCCACCAAGCCCCAAAGCCCCCCGGGCGTCCCCCGCCGCTCCCAGGGGGGCTGCCCCGAGTCCATCGTATCGGCCACCGCCGACGCAAAGTGCTGAAACGATCACAGCCCCGTCAGTTGTCCACATGTCGACTCCCCTGGGGACAACTTGTGGACGACCACTCTTCCCCGGCTCGCCAACCCGCGTCACCCGGCTTACAGTCCCCTTATGTCCGGTGGTCGTCGCTGGATCCTCGTGGTCCCGATCGCGGTGCTGGTCACCGCTTTGCTGGCGGGGGTCGTCACCTGGGCTCAGGGCGGGAACATCCAGCGTGACCTCACCGCCGACACCCAAGCCGCGCTCGTTGAAGCCGGCCTAGGCAACGGCAACGTCACCTTCGACGGCCGGGACGCCACCCTCAGCGGCTTCGCGCCCGACCAGGCCTTGAGGGCCCTCGAAGTCGTCCAGAACGTCGACGGTGTGCGGGCCGCCCAGCTGCAAGGCGATGTCACCCCCGTGGCGCCGAGCAGCCCGGCACCCACCACCCCCGCCCCCACCGTCAGCCCCAGCACCAGCAGCCCGCCGCCGACGACCAGTGCCACCGCTCCGCCGCCGCCCACCGACAAGGCCGGCGTGCAAGCCGAGATCGACCGGATGCTCGTCGAGGCGCCGATCACCTTCGTGCCGGACACCGCCCGGCTCACCCCCGAAGGTGAACAGGCCGCCCGCGCCGTCGCGATCGCCCTCACGAAGTCGCCCGGCACCTTCCGGTACCGCGTCACCGGCCACGCCGCCCGCGGGTCCGGCAGCGAGAGCGGCGCGCTGAAGCTTTCCCGGGACCGCGCCAGGGCCGTCACGCGGATCCTCACCACCAACGGGCTGACGGCCAAGCGCGTGACCTACCGGGGGCTGGGCGACACCCGGCCCGCCACCGGCGGCGAAGAGGACCGGCGCGTCGAGATCACAGTCGTTTGAGGGGTGAGTGAGCAGATGGTGTGGCTGTTCGGGCAGATCTGGCTGTGGCTGATCATTGCCTTCGCCCTCGGTGCGCTCACCTCGTGGCTCGTCCTGCGCACCGCCCAACGCCCCAAGGCCGCCCCCGAACCCGAGCCGTACGAGCCGGAGCCGTACGAGCCCGAGCCCGAACCGCTGGCCACCGAGCAGACGCAGTTCATCCCCGCGGCCTGGATGCAGCCCGGGACCGACCGGCCCGAAAGCGCCCACGACGACGAAGAACCCGAGCCCGTGGGCCACCGCGAAGGCCGGCTCCCGTTGCCGCCGCAGCGCGGGGCGCAGGACGAGGACTGGCCCACCGAGGAGGAACCCGCCTGGCCGGAGGCCGACGAGGTCACCCCGCAGTGGCCGCACCAGCCTGGACGCGGTGGCTGACACCCATCCTGGTAAGTTCGGCTACGCACTGTGAGCGAGGCCTGAGGAGGGGTGGCGTGGCGCTCCCCCATTGGACGCCCCAGCAAGTACTGCCGCCGGGCCGCCACCCCTGTGACCTCGCCGACGTCTACGAACGCCTGGTCTTCGACGCCCCGCACCAGAACGACCGCGAAATCCTGTTCAGCGCGCTCAACAGCTACCTCGGCGTGGCCCGCCGGATCATCTCGTCCGGCCGCGCCTGGATCGGCGGCGAGCTCGTCACGCGCACCGCGCACCCGCCGCAGGGCCTCGACGTCGTCCTCATCCCGGACGAGTGGGGCGCGCTGAAGCGGCTCGATGACACCGGCCGGTCGGCGCTGTACGGCCTGCTCACCCTGCGCGGCGTGATCGTCGGGCAGCCCGCGATGTACCTGGACCAGGTGCAGCCGGTCGGGGGCATGCTGGACGGCTTCCTGTGCCGCCCCGGCGACGAAGACGTCTGGGCCGAGGTCTGGGCCGAAGGCGGCAAGGGCTACCCGGAGATGATCTGGTGAGGAACGAGTTCCGGCGCATCGCCGACGAGATCCCCGGCGGCACGTGGCTCGACGACCTCGCGCGCGCCTCGGCGATGGCGGCGAACGCCAAGTTCGAGCGGACTTCGCGGTCGCCGCTGCTGCACGTCTCGGTGATCGGCGAGCAGACGATCGACGCGTACACCTTCTCCGACATCAGCCGGGCGCTGCAGGACGCGACGGCGAAGATCGGGCACATCATCCGGAACCCGTCCGGCGAGGTCACCCAGGTCCAGCAGGCCGACCGCGACAAGGCGCCGCTGATCCAGCGCGGCCAGGCGGGCAACGCGATCTTCTTCGGCTTCCCGGAACTCGACGTCTCCGACGACGCGCTGATCGTCGACGGCATCGAGACGCTGTCGGAACGCGCCGTCAAGGAGCTTTGCGACTTCCTGCCGGCGAACGGTTCGGACGACGGCGCGCTCGACGCCGTGCTGCTGCAGCGCGACACCGTCCGCAACGCCGTGAGCGACATCGTCAACGCCGTCGCGAAGAACGCCGGCATCGGCATGGCGCTGACCCCGACCGCGGGCGAGCAGGTCACCCGCAGCATGACCACCGAACAGGCCCGGATCCTCCAGGGCAGCCTCCGGGAGTCGCGCGAGGCCGTCGGCTACGAGACGGTGCGCGGGCGGCTCGACGGCGTCCGCACCCGCCGCCGGATCTTCTACCTCGACCGCGAGTCGGGCGGGACCATCCAGGGCGCGGTGGCGCCGGACCTGCTCGACGAGATCAAGGAGAACCTCGACCGCCCGGTGACGGCCCGGCTGCGCGTCGTGCGGACGACGACGATCGACGGCCGCCGCGGCCGGCCCGTTTTCGAACTCCTCGAAATCACTCCCGAGGTCAGCCTTTTCGACTGAGAAGTCCGATATACGACCTTCGTCTTGAACGCCGATACCGACGGTCGTCGTAGGCCTCACGGCGGTGCCCGGACGCTCGTGCGGTATTTACGCTACCTGCCGTGAGGTCGGCAAACCGACCCTCGAACAGTGGGAACTCCGATATTCTTCCCATTGATCACCGGGCCACACCCTGCGCGCGTTGTCAGGAAATACCGATACCCGGCGCAAAATGGTGGGACAATGACTTTTTCCAGAATGTAACAATTTCGCTCGCGGGCACTCTTATGGGTTAACGTCGTCGCACTCCCACCCGAAGGGGTTCGCATGATGACCGACCCGCAGTACCCGCCGCCGGCCACCGCGCGCCACGGACGGCCCGCGCCACCGGTGACGGCCACGGAGCGTCGTCAGGCGAACGCGAAGCCCGGGCGGAACATCCTCGCGATCGTCGGCCTGCTGCTCGGCGTGGCCGCCCTGGTTGTCGCGTTCGTCCCGGATATCGAGTTCGTCGCGTGGCCGCTGGCCGGAATCGGGCTGGTTCTGGCGGTCATCGGGCTGGTCCAGGTCAAGAAGGGCACGGCGGGCGACCGCGGGCTGGCGATCACCGCCACGGCGGTCTCGGTCGCGGCGCTGCTCACGACGGCGGGGATGCTGCTGTACTCGACCTTCCTCGGCGGCGGCGAGTCCGGGCTGCACCTGCCCGCGCTGGCCGGCGACAAGCACTCCGTGACGTTCCAGGTGACCTCCGCCGGCGGTGCCACCGTGCGGTACGGCAGCCTGTCGGACCAGCGGACGGAAAACGCGCCCGCCAGCACCGACGCCTGGCAGGGCGCGGCGTCCTACAACAATGGTTCCTACCTGTTGACGCTGACCGCGGACACCCGCAATGCGCAGCTCAACAACATAATCAGCTGCGCCATTCTGGTCGACGGCAAGAAGGTCGCGGAAAACAGCGGGACGACGATCGCGCTCTGCACGGCGAACGTGGGCTGAGCCGCGGGTTTCCGCCGAGCCTGGCGACCGGCCGGCCCACCCCCACGTCGGCCGGCCGGGCCGCCACGAGCCGCTCCTGGCGGCTCCCGGCCCCGGCGGGGGTTTCCCGCACGGGGCCCGGCGCCGGCGTCTCAGCCTGCCCCTCCCCTAGGGCTCAGCCGGCACTGCCGAACCTACGCGGACGCCGTCCGGGGGCACTAAGAATCCACTAAGGATTCACCGCCGGAGCCGCGTCGTGATCCATTCGCAACCGGCATTCTCGCCACGAATGTGGATCCCCGCCGGAAAGTTGTCGCGCGAAATCTTCACTGCAGTTCGGCGAGTTCGGTCCGCACCTCACCGACCAGCTTCGGATGCACCCGCTCGTAAATGCGGACCGACAACGCCAACTGCTCCCGCGCACCGTCGAGATCGCCGCGCGCCCGCAGTATGCGGCCCAGCGTCAGCCGCAGCGCGCCCTCGCGGGCCGCGAACTCGCGGCTGATCGCCAGGTCGATCGCCTCCCAGACGTACCGCTCCGCCGCCTCCAGGTCACCGGTCCGGAGGCTGAGCCCGGCCAGCTTGTCCAGCGAGACGACCACCCGGTCGTCGTCGCCGAGCGAGCGGTCGATCGCCAGCCCCGCCAGCTGGTGAGCGAGCGCGTCGGCGAGGCGGCCGGCTCGCTTCTCCGCCTGCGCGCAGCTGCTGAGCGCCTGGCCGCGCAGCGTGACGTCCGGGGCCTCCGCGATCGCCCGCGTCAGCCGGTCGATGGCCTTCTCGTGCTCGCCGCGCCGGCTCAACGCGCGGCCGAGCTGCAGGCCGGCCGACGTGCTCAGCGCCGTGTCCGGCACGCGCGCGGACAGCTCCAGCGCCCGCTCGGCGTCGGCCAGACCCGCGCCCGGCAGCTCGAACGTCAAGGCGATCTCGCACCGCGCGAGCCGCAGCCAGCACTGGCCGGCGACGTCGCCCGCGGCTTCGGCGGCGGCGACGCCGAGGTCGGCCATCCGCGACCACTCGTCCGGCAGCGGGCACGCGACGCGGTACGTGTGGCCCAGCAGCGCCAGCCGCCAGACGTCGTCGTGGCGACCGGCCGCGTAGGCGGCGTCGAGGACCGCGAGCAGGTTCGGCCACTCGGCCGCGAACCAGTCCTGCGCCTCGCCGAAGCCGGTCAGCGGCGGCATCGCCTCGTCGGCGAGCACGCCGGTGAAGTCCAGCGGGTCGGCGACGTGGCCCAGCCGGCGCCGCGCCCGGTCGGCCACCGCCTGGTAGTAGCGGACCGTCCAGCCGAACGCCTCGTCGCGTTCCTTCTCGCCGAGCTCCTGCTCCGCCAGCTCCCGCAGGTAGAGCCAGACGAGGTCGTGCGGCACGAAGACGTCCCGGGCGGTCTCGGCGATCAGGTTGTGCGCGGCCAGCACCCGCAGCCGCCGCCGGGCCTCGACGACCGGGATCTGCGCCACCGCGGCCATCAGGTGCGGCCCGACCAGCACGCCGGGCACCGCGCCGAGCTGCAGGAACGTCTCGGCGATCTCGCCGGGCAGACCGCGGAACGAGACGTCGAAGGCGGCGCGCACACCCTCTTCGGCGCCGTCGACCTGCAACCCGGCCAGCCGGGTGCGCTCGTTGCCCAGCTCGTCGACCAGCTCTTCGGCGGTGCGCTGGGCGCTCGCCGAAAGCCGCGCGCCGGCGATCCGGAGCGCGAGCGGGAGGTAGCCGCAGAGCCGCGCGAGGGCGTGGTTGAGGTCGGCCGGACCGGCGAGCTCCTCGATGAGCCGGACGGCGTCGTCCGGCGCGAGCGTGCCGAGCACGCGCTGCTTGGCCGCGTTCGACACGGCCAGCCCGTCGAGGCGCGACCGGCTGGTCACCACGGTCATCGTCCGCGCGCTCGGCGGCAGCAGCGGGCGCACCTGCTCGGCGGTGCGGGCGTCGTCGAGCAGCACGAGCATCCGCCGTTGGGCGATCAGCGACCGGTACAGCGCGACGCGTTCGTGGAGCAGTTCCGGGATCTTCGCGGTCTCGACGCCGAGGCCGAGCAGGAACTGCGTCAGCAGCTCGGCGGGCTCCAGCGGCGGGTGGTGGGGGTCGAAGCCGCGCAGCGAGGCGAACAGGACGCCGTCCGGGAACCGCGGCGCGACCCGGTGCGCCCACCACACGACCAGGGAGCTCTTGCCGACCCCGGCGGTCCCGGTGACGATCGCGATCGTCGTTTCGCCGGCCTCGGCGCGGGTGACCAGGCTGTCGAGCCAGGCCAGCTCGTCGGCGCGCCCGGCGAGGCTCGGCACCGCGGCGGGCAGCTGCGAGATCGGCTTGCCCGGCTCCTCGGCGGTGGCCGGGACGGCGGAGGTGGGCGCCGGGAGGTCGTCGTTGAGCACGCGCTCGTGCAGCCAGCGCAGCTCGGCGCCGGGTTCGACACCCAGGGTGCGGAGGGTGGCGCGCGAGACGGTCCGGTACAGCTCGAGCGCGTCCCCGCGGCGACCGGCGTGGTACAGCGCCCGCATGAGCTGGCCGGCGGTCCGCTCGGCGAGGGGATCGGCGCGGACGATCGGGCTCAGCTCGACGATCAGCTCGGCGTGCCGGCCGAGGCCGAGGTCGGCGTCGACGCGGGCGCCGTGCACGGCGAGGCGCAGGTCCTCCAGCTCGGGTGCCCGCAGCGAGTCGGGCACGCCGCCCAGCGCCGGGCCCTGCCAGAGCGCGAGCGCCTCGGCCAGCAGCGCGGCGGCGACGTCGGGGGTGGCCTGCGACGCGCGGTCCAGCAGGCTGCGCGCCCGGTGGACGTCGATCCGGTCGGGTTCGATCGCCAGGCGGTAGCCCGGCGGGGTGGTCAGGATGCTCGGGCCGTCGATGTCGCGCAGGATCCGCCGCAGGTGGGAGACGTTGCCGTGGACGATGGTCCGGGCGGTGGCGGGCGGATCGTGGCCCCAGAGGGCGTCGATGATCTCGTCGAGCCCGACGACCTTGCCGGCCTTGAGCGCGAGCAGGGCGAGCAGGCCGCGGACGCCGGGACCGCCGATCGGAACGGCGATATCGCCGTCGAAGAGCTGGACGGGCCCGAGCAGCTGCAACCGGGTTTCGGCCATGCTCGCGCCCACCTCCCCGGGGTCTCCCTCGCCGCGAAATCAACCTACCGTGGTGACCGGTTGTCGAGCAGGGCCGGTACCAGGAGTTTTGGCGGTTCTGCGGATTCCGCAGCGCCGAGTGGGACGCGGTGCGACATCCACCGGCGATCCGTCACCCCGGACATGCCACGACCCCGTACCGGCGGTCCCGAGCCGCTGGTACGGGGTCGTGGTGGAACTCCCGGCCGGGCCGCCAGGGGGCGCGGTCCGCCCGTCCGTCACCACCGGCGACCGGGCGGGTGGGCTCACCCCGAGCGAAGCACCCGCCGGTCGTCAGCGAAGACGTTTGTTGCGCGAGCCACACGCCCGCGCGGTGGCGACACGGTAACAAAGCGCACCGGGCCGGTCACCGCCGGGCCACCGGCTCGGCAGACCGGCTCAGCGCGAGATCGGTGTCGAGTCGCGGCCGGCGATGAACGCGGGCCGCGGGGCGCTCGCCGCGAACGGCTCCTGCAACGCGTTCTCCACGCTGTTGAACACCAGGAAGATGTTCGAGCGCGGGTACGGGGTGATGTTGTTGCCGGAGCCGTGCATGATGTTCGAGTCGAACCACAGCGCCGAGCCGGCCTGGCCGGTGAACTGGTCGATGCCGTGCTCGGCCGCCATCTTCGTGATGTCGTCCTCGCTCGGCACGCCCACCCGCTGGTCCTTGAGCGACGACTTGTAGTTGTCGTCCGGCGTCTCGCCGGCGCACTGGACGAACGTCCGGTGCGAGCCCGGCATGATCATCAGGCCGCCGTTGAACGGGTAGTTGTCCGTGAGCGCGATGGAACAGCTGACCGCGCGCGGGGACGGCATGCCGTCCTCCGCGTGCCAGGTTTCGAAGTCCGAGTGCCAGTAGAACCCGGTGCCCTTGAACCCGGGCATGTAGTTGACGCGGCTCTGGTGGATGTACACCTCGGAGCCGAGCAGCTGCCGGGCCCGGTCCAGCACGCGCGGGTCGCGCACCAGCTCGGCGATCAGGTCCGAGATCTCGTGGACGTCGAAGATCGACCGGACTTCACCGGTCTTCGCCTCGGTGATGACGCGCTCGTCCCGGGCCAGCTCCTCGTCGGAGGACAGCCGCACCAGCTCCTGCCAGTACGTCTGGACCTCCCCGACGGAGAGCATGTTCTCGACCACGGTGTAGCCCTTGGTCTCGTGGTTCGCCAGGGTGGCGGCGTCGATCGGGCCGTCGGCTTCGGTACCCCACACGGTGGGGTGCACGCGCGGCAGCTGGGCCGGCGTACCGGTGATCCGGGTCGGGTAACCGTCGTCGACCCGGGTGTCCATCAGCGTCACGGGGTTCGCCTCCTGTTTTCCTTTCCGGTGCTCATTCCTCGGTGATCAGCGGATACACACCGTTTTCGTCGTGGACTTCGCGGCCGGTCACCGGCGGGTTGAACACGCACACGCACTTGATCTCGGTCTTCGGCCGGACCTGGTGCTTGTCGTGGTCGTTGAGCAGGTACAGCGTGCCGGGCTTGAGCTCGTACACCTTGCCGGTGGCGAGGTCTTCGATCTCGCCTTCGCCGGAGGTGATGAACACCGCCTCGATGTGGTTGGCGTACCAGAAGTCGTTGACCGTCCCGGCGTAGAGCGTGGTCTCGTGCACCGAGAAGCCGACACCCTCCTTGGCCAGGATGATGCGTTTGCTGCGCCAGTTCGGGGTCTTGATGTCGGCGTCGGTGTCGGTCACCTCGTCGAGGGTGCGGACGAGCACGTCGTACTCCTTTACTTCTTCAGGACGGCCTTGATGGACTCGTCGATGATCGACAGGCCCTGGGTGAGCTCGTCGTCGGTCAGGGTCAGCGGCGGCAGCAGCTTCATGACTTCGCCGTCGGGGCCGGAGGTCTCCATCAGCAGGCCGCGCGCGAACGCTTCCGCGCAGACGCGGCCGGCCAGCTCGCCGTCCCCGAACTCCAGGCCGCGCGCGAGGCCGCGGCCCTTGGCGACGAGGTTCGCGTCCGGGTAGGCCTCGACGATGCCCGAGAACGCGGCGGCGATGCGCTCGCCCTTCGCCTTGGTCGACTTCTCGAGCTCGTCGTCGCTCCAGTAGACGTTGATCGCCTCGGTCGCGGTGACGAACGCGGGGCTGATGCCGCGGAAGGTGCCGTTGTGCTCGCCCGGCTCCCAGACGTCGAGCTCCGGCTTGATCAGCGTGAGCGCCATCGGGATGCCGTAGCCGCCGATGGACTTCGACAGGCAGACGATGTCCGGCTTGATCCCGGCGTCCTCGAAGCTGAAGAACGGCCCGGTGCGGCCGCAGCCCATCTGGACGTCGTCGAGGATCAGCAGGATGTTGTGGCGCTTGCAGAGGTCGTCGAGCCCCTTCAGCCACTCCAGGCGCGCGGCGTTGATGCCGCCCTCGCCCTGCACGCCTTCGACGATCACGGCGGCCGGCTCGTTGAGCCCGCTGCCGGAGTCTTCGAGGAGCTTCTCGAAGTAGAGGAAGTCCGGCATGGCGCCGTCGAAGTAGGCGTCGTACGGCATCGGCGTGGCGTGCACCAGCGGGACACCGGCGCCGCCGCGCTTCATCGAGTTGCCGGTGACCGACAGCGCGCCCAGCGTCATGCCGTGGAACGCGTTGGTGAAGTTGATGACCGATTCCTTGCCGGTCACCTTGCGCGCCAGCTTCAGCGCGGCCTCGACGGCGTTCGCGCCACCCGGACCGGGGAACACGACCTTGTAGTTCAGGTCGCGCGGGTCGAGGATCTTGTCGCGGAAGGTCTGCAGGAAGTCGCGCTTGGCCACGGTGAACATGTCGAGCGCGTGGGTGACGCCGTCACGCTGGATGTAGTCGATCAGCGCCTGCTTCAGGTGCGGGTTGTTGTGCCCGTAGTTCAGCGCGCCGGCCCCGGCGAAGAAGTCCAGATAGGGCTTTCCGCTCTCGTCGTAGAGGTGGCTGCCCTGGGCGCGGTCGAACACGACCGGCCAGCCGCGGCTGTAGCTGCGGACCTCGGATTCGAGCTCTTCGAAGATGCTCATGACGGTTCTTTTCTCCTACTCGCCCGGATCTTTGCGTACTGAGAGCGGACCGATGCGGTAAAGCTCTTCCGGCAGATGTTCACCATCGCCGGGGAAATCCGCGCCGGCGAACAGCTCCGTGGTTTCCACCGACGCCTCCCAGCGCTTCGCGAAGGAGGTGAACAGCCGGATGGACGCTTCGTTGTCCGGGGTGATGGTGGTCTCGAGGTAACGCACCCCGGTGGCGACGAGCCGCGTGTACAGGGCGTCCAGCAGCTTGCCGGCCAGGCCCTTTCCCCGCTGCGACGCGTCGACCGCGACCTGCCAGACGAACCCGACGTCGGGTTCTTCCGCCCGGCGGTAGCCGGTCACGAACCCGACCGCCTTGCCGTCCTCGCGCGCGACCACCGATGTCTCGGCGAAATCGCGGCACCACAGCATGTATGCGTACGGCGAGTTGAGATCGAGCTTGGCGGAATCGCGCGCGATTCGCCACAGCTGCGCGCCGTCCGCCTTGGTCGGCGATTCGATCAAGTGCGTTACGGACATACTCAGGAAACGTAACAGAGAATTTTCGACCTGCCAGCGACGCAGCTCACGACCCCCGCAATGACCTGGGGCGACGCGGAGTACCCGGTGAGCAGTCCCACAAACATGTTTGATGCGGACGTGCGCAGGGCATCGGCCTGTCCCGGTCGCGCACCCGTGGTTCACGACCTTCCCGAACCATGAACCTTCGGAGCCGTGATCGCAAGGCGACGGGCCGTGTTCCGCACGATTCCGCACGAGCGGCGCCCGCCACCGGACGCTTCTCTCCCAGCGGCCCGCGGACCGTGGATTCGTCCGGTCAGGCGCGGCGCCGGCTCCGGAGCCGGCGCCGGATCCCGCTCACCGGCATCACCACCGCCGGCAGGATCAGCAGCCCGGACACCACGAGCCACCACACAGCGCCCTCGCCGCGCCGCCAGCCCGCCACCACGTTCCCCAGCCAGCCGAAGAACGGCCGCGCGATCGGCGGCAGGAACGCGGCCAGCAGCAGCGCCGCCACGACCAGCACCCCCAGGACCGCGAACAGCCGGCGCGCGGAACGGCCCATCGTCAGCAGCGCCGTCGCGAGGTAGATGACCGCGCCCGCCAGCACCGGGAGGCCGATCCACTGCAGGATCACGCCGCCGCTGTCGCCGATCACCAGGCCCGCCAGCAGCGCCAGCACACCTGCGGCCAGCGAACCCGGCGTCCCCAGCTTGGACGCGCTCCGGGTGACCTTCGCCGTGCTGCGCGCGACCGTCCGCAGGATGCCCGCGACCGTCTTCGGCCAGCCGCCGGGCAGGCGGAACGCCACCGTCCCCGCGTTGACCGTCGCGGCGCCGAGCTTCACCAGCGTCCGCGTGAGCTGGGCCGTGCCCTGCTCGCCCGCGAGCTTCTCCGCCGACACCCGGCACGCCTGGAACACGCGCTGGGCGGCGGCCGCGTCGGCGATCGGCTGCGCGGCCCGCGCGCGGAACCCGGCCGACGCCGCGCCGCTGCAGCCGCTCACCTTCACGTCGGCGGCCGCCTGCTTCGCGACGACCGGCAGCTCCTCCGCGGCGATCTCCGCCTGGCGGCCGCGGGCCAGCACCATCGCCGTCACCGGCATGCTGACCGGCCGCCCGGTGGTGAAGTCCACGGCGTTCAGCGCCGAGTCCAGCCCGAGGAACGCGAGTTCGGCGTCGAGCTGGCCGGTCAGCTCCGCCACCTCGGCGGGCTCGGCGTTGTCGTCGCGACCGGGCCCTCGCCAGAGCGGCTTCAGCGCGGCGACCAGCTCGTCGCGGAAGGCGTCCGCCCCGACGAGGTCGCGCAGGGTCTCCAGCCGCCGCGGGTCGAGCAGGCACTGCACCAGCCAGCCGGCGCCGTCGACCCGGCCCCACATCCAGTCGCTGGCCCGCCACGACGACTTGTAGAACGCGCCGAAGTAGTCGGCCTGCATCCCGGTCAGCTTGTCTCCCGACCGGCGGCGCTTCAGGTCCAGCAACGTCCGCGAATCGGCGCTGACCTGCACGAGCTCGACCCGCTGGTCGACCGACGGCGCCTGCGCGAGCAGCCCCCGCGTCGCGACGTGCAGGCCGAGCAGCCGCGCTTGGACGACGTCGTCACCGCCGTCGGGTAGCGCCAGCCAGTCGAGCAGTGTCTTGACCGTCCCGGGGGACTCGTCGCTCAGGGTCCGCAACGTGGGCGCCGCCGCCCGCAGCGCCGTCACGACCATCGGCCAGGCCTGCGCGACGACGTCCGAGCGGCCGAGCCCGGCCCACTCCTCGGCGAGCTCGCGGATCCAGGTTTCGAGGGTGCTGCTCGCGCCGGGTTCGTCGTGCCCGGCGACCCACTGCGCGAGCCGCGTGCCCCGCGCGGACTTCTTCCGCGCCGCGTGCAGCCCCGCTCGCGCGTTGTTGAGCTCCTTCGCCTGCGCGGGATCGGGGCCCAGCCGGAACCCGGCGTTGATCAGCTGCAGCCCGGTCGCCACGGCGTCGTCGAGCGCGCTCGTGCGGTACGCGACGAGGTCCGCCACGGTCATGCTCGCCGACGGCGGCTCGGGCGGGATGCCGCTGCTCAGCCCGGCCACGGCGACCGCGCGCAGCTGCTGCGACATTCCCGAGGCCCACTCCCGGTCCTCGGTGTCCACACCGGACAGTGCGTACCGGCGGGTGGCGACGCCGACCAGCTCGGCCGCGTCCTCGGCCGTCCGCCGCTCCAGGTAGGACGTGGCGATCCCCTGGTCGATCAGGCACTCCGGACCGCCGCGCAGGCCCAGCGCCGCCAGCGAGACGCGGGTGTCACGGGTCCGGACGACGGCGTCGTTGTGCCGGGTCAGGTCCTCCAGCTCGGCGCTGATCGACTGGCTCATCACCGTCGCGACGACCTTGCTCATCGCGTTCGACAGCAACGGCGGGTTCGCGGCGTCGCAAGGGACTTCGGTCGCCTCCCGCTCACCGGTCGGCACGACGTAGAGCAGCAGCCGCCGGACATCGGCGTGCGAGGGGCGTTCGAAGATCTCCCGCAGCGCCGGCCGCAGCGGCTTGTTGAGCAGCACCCCGCCGTCGGTCAGCCAGTGCGAGCGGGTCAGGTCGGTGTAGGCGGTCATGTCGGGGTGCAGCTCGTCGGCGGCGGCGTCGCCGATCGGCATCCGCGACAGCTCGAAGGCGCCCGGGAACGACGCCGTGGAGCGCGCGGCCAGCGCCAGCGGGCCCTGCACGCCTTGCGTCCACAGTGGACCATCGAAGCGGAAGAGCATCCGATGTTCGGTGTCCCGCACGAGGTTCCCGAGCGCGTCGTCGAACCGGGTGGTCTCGCCGTCGATCATGGTGCCGGTGAGCAGCACGGTGACGTCCGGTGGCTCGGCGGGCGCGGAGCCGGCGTCGGTGATCCGGTGCAGCGCCCGTTCGAAGTCGGCGAGCAGCACGCGATCGCCGTCGAGGATCGACCGCGGCTGCGCTTCGTCCGGGTCGCGGACGAGGTTCTCCAGCGAGCCGACCTCGATCCAGGTGTCCCGCAGCATCTGCGGCGTGGAGCCGAAGGCCTCGGCCAGGCCGAGGCAGGCGGCGTTGACCCCGCCGGCGCTGGTCCCGGTGAGGACGTCGATCGACACCGTCGCGCGCAGGAGGTCGAGCAGCTTGCGGTAGAGCCCGGGCTCGGCGTCACCTCTGGACTCGCGCAGCAGCTGCGACGTCTCGGTGGCGACCCCGCCCATCCAGATGGCGAGGCTGGCGCCACCCACCATCGTCATCGCCAGGCGGATCTCCTGCTGCCACGGTTCGGCTGGTTGAGGCATGGGGCTCCCCCGCCCGTCGTCGTCCTGACGCAGAGTAGAGGCGCAAGGTGAGCGCGGGGATACGTCCGGGTGTACGGCCGTTCGGGTGGACTTCCTCGCCCGGCCGGGCTCAGGCCGCCAGGTGCTCCAGGAGGAGGACCTGACCTTCACCGACCGCGAAGCCCAGCACCGCGCCCGTGGCGATCAGGATCCACTCGTCCTGCTCGAAAGCCGGCCGGAGCAGCCGCTCGAACTCGTGCGGGGACAGCTCCTTCATCTTCGACACCAGCACGTTGCGGATGTCCATCGCGTCCGTCGCGTAGTCCTCGATGTAGCGCATCGTCTCCGGCAGCCGGGACATGATCTGCTCCGCGATCGCCAGCTTGACGTCCTGGTACTTCCGGCTGCCGACCGCGAACACCAGCAGCGGCTTCGCGACGCTCCCGAGTTCCCGGTCGAGCTGGCGCTGGATCAACGCCAGGACCCGGTCGGACAGCGGCCCGTGCAGGATCGCCTCGATGACGTTGTGCGGCGTGATGATCTCCTGCGCGATCAGCGCCCCGTACGCCTCCGCGACCTCCGCGCGCCGCTTGAGGAACAGCCCCTGCCACGTGACCCCGAAGTACTTGCGCGGCTCGATCGGGAAGAAGATCATCCGCAGCGCCAGCCAGTCGGTGAACCAGCCGGTGAACAGGCCGAACAGCGGCATGATCAGCGGGAACTTGAACAGCACCCAGGCCACCATCTGGATCACGCCGATCGCGCCGCCGAACACCAGACCCGAGCGGGCGATGAACTTGAACTCCTTCGCGCCCGCCTCCTGGAAGATGCGGTTCAGCAGGCGCTTGTCCTTGACCAGGCTGGTGACCACCATGCCCTTGAGGTCGAACACACTGTCCACATCGGACTTGATCAGGTCGAGCACGGCCGCGACCATCCGCGGCGACTCGTGCTGGACGCGCTCGATCACCAGCCGCTGGACCCGCACCGGCAGCGACTCCCACAGCCCCGGCTGGTAGTGCCCCGCGACCTCGCGCACGATGTCCTCGACCCCCGCGAGCAGCGGTTTTTCGATCTCCTTCGCGATCCGGGAGGCGTCCAGCCGCGCGACGACCTCGGCCGGCTTGATCAGCTGCTCGGTCATCGTGTCGCAGGCGATGCTCGCCATCCGCGCCGCGCGCTTGGGGACGATGCCCTGCCAGCCGAAGAACGGCTTGACGCCGATGAACTCCACCGGCTGGAACATCATCCGGATCGCGACGAGCTTGGTGCCGTAGCCGATCAGCGCAGCGACGACCGGGATCGAGACGTAGAGGGGCCAGTGCTGCGCGAAGTCGGCGACGATGCCGGCGAGGAACGACCCCATCCGGGTCAGCCGAAGCTGCGTGGATCGGCAGAAGGGTCGCAGGCGTGCCAGAACTGAGCGCCCAGGCGCGAAATGTGGATCGTCCGCCGGACGTACTTCGCGCGTTTGACGTGCTTCTCCGCGTCGCGCACGGTTTCGTCGGTCAACAGGATCTCGTACTGCGTCTCCAGCGACGGCACCTCTTCGTCGAGATCGACCAGGCCCAGCCCGATCAGCCGCGTGACGTACCCGGGCACCTGGTCCGGCAGGGACACCCCGGCCGCCTTGCCGACCGTCGACGCGTTGCGCAGCGCGACGCGCCCGCTGCTGCCGAGGCCGGTGCGCTCGACGACGTCGACCACGGGGAACGGCGAGCCGTCCGACAGCGCGGACAGGATGCGGGCCTCGTCCGGGGTCAGCTGGCGCAGGATGATCGCGTAGAAGTACTCGCGGGCCCGGTCACGGCCGAAGCCGATGGAGTGGTTGAGCAGCTCGGCCATCGCGGCGCGCAGCGGTTCGGTGTGGTTGTCGCGCGCCGGCACGAGCGTCACGGTCGCTTCGACCTTCCCGGGCACCGCCGGGCGGTTCATCGCGGACGCCGCCGTGAGCGCCGCGTGGTAGGGGTCGTCGACCTCGTCGAGGCGACGGCGCAGTTCGGCCAGCAGCTGGTGTTCCACCTGCCGCACCGTGCGTTCGGCCGTCTCGACGCCGGGGAGCTTGCGGCCGAGCGCGAACCCGGTGCGCGCGGCCCAGCCCGCCAGCTGCCCGGCACGCCGCGCCAGATCGGCCACCTCGTCACCGGTGCCCCGGCCGTTCGGTCGCTCTGCGTTCACGGGTCGGCTCCCCTCTGCTTACGCGGTGATGCTACCTGCGGGTAGGCCGAACGGTGGTGTGATGTGCGTGTTGGATGCAGGCATGAGTCCGACGCGCTGGGGCCCGCCGATCGACGTCCTCCCGTACTTCTCGAAAGAGGAGCAGGCGCTGATGACGCTGCTCGGCGCGCTGACCGAGGAGGATTGGCAGCGCCCGACGGGGTGCGCGGGCTGGACGGTGAAGGACCTGGCCGCTCACCTGCTGGGCGGCAAGGTCGGCCGGCTGTCCCGGAGCCGCGACGGGCACGCCTCCGAAGCCCCCCGCCCGGGGGAGTCCTTCCCCCGCTTCATCGACCGGATCAACGAAGAGTGGGTCGTCGCCTGCCGCCGGCTCTCGACCGACGTCCTGCTCACGATGATGTACGAGTTCATGGGCCAGACCACCGAGTACTGGGCGAAGCTGGACCTGGACGCCGATGGCGAGCCCGTGACGTGGGCGGGCGACGAGCCGGCGCCGCGCTGGCTCGACGCGGCCCGCGACTATTCGGAGTTCTGGGTCCACCACGTGCAGATCCGCGAAGCGCTCGAACACACGCCGCTGGAGGCCGAGTACGCCGAGCCGATCGCCGACACGTTCGTCCGCGCGCTGCCGCACACGCTGCGCGACGTCGAGGCGCGCGTCGGCAAGCAGGTGGGGTACACGGTCACCGGCGCCGGCAAGTGGCACGCCCGCCGCGAGCGCGACGGCTGGGCCCTGGACCGGGGCGCACCGCCGTCCCGCACACCGCTGGCCGCGGTGACGACGGACCTGGACACGTTCTGGCGGCTCTGCACCCGCAGCACCCCCGACCTAAGCCGCGTCAAGACTTCAGGCGACGAAAACGTTTGCGAGGTCATGCTCGGCATGACCTCGATCATCGCCTGACCCCGGAGCGCACTTTCACGTGAAAGTACACCGGAGGAGGGACCTCCGGATCACTTTCCCTAGGAAAGATGCGTCCAGGGGGCCTTCGGACGCATCTTTCCTAGGGAAAGTGACGCCTTGGGACCTTCAGAGCGTCACTTTCTCGGGGAAAGTGGCGCTTCAGCGGGGGCGGCGGGCTTGCTTGCGCAGTTGCAGGATGCGGGCGCCGCCGATCAGCGCGACCAGCACCGCGCCGCCGATGGCCGAGAACAGCATCGCGATGGCCAGCGGCAGGCTGCCTTCGGCGCCGAAGAAGTGCACCGTCGCCGGGTCGAGGTTCTGCAGGATGAAGACCAGCAGCACCACCAGCACGACCAGGCCGGCGATGACCGCGACCCACGTGCCGCTGATCCGCGTCGGCCGCGTCCGCTTCTTCGTGGCCGCGCCGGGCCTGGCCGGCGCCGGACGTACCGGCGTGACCTCCTCGGCGCCGGGCCGGACGTCACCGGCACGCAGTTCGGCGGGTTCGAGGGCACCCTCGGGCACCTCGTTCCCGGGCAGGTCGTGGTTGGTCGGGCCGGTGGGGCGGCCGGCCGCGTCCCCGCGCGCGTGCGTCATGTACCCAGTGTCCGTCCGGCACGCGGGGAGCGCTCTGTCAAACCCCCTAACGGGCGAAGCCGTCGACCTCGCGCAGCACGCGGAGCGTGTTCTTCCCGGCGAGCTTCGCGCAGTCTTCGTCGCTCCACCCGCGCTCGAGCAGCGCCGCGAACAGCACCGGGTACTTGGACGTGTCCTCCAGTCCCTCCGGCAGCGTGCCGACGCCGTCGTAGTCGCCACCGAGGCCGATGTGGTCGATCCCGGCGACCTCGCGGGCGTGCTCGACGTGCGCGACGACGTCGTCGACGGTCGCCTTCGGCTTGACCGGGCCGTCCCACTGCTTCACGAACTCCCCGCGCTGGGCCAGGTTGCGGTACTCCTGCCCGGCGGCCTCCATCGCGGCCTTCAGCTCGTGGTCCCACGCGGTGACCTTCGGCGAGATGAACGCCGGCACGAACGTGGTCATCGCGACGCCGCCGTTGCCGGGCAGCAGCGCCAGGACGTCGTCCGGGATGTTGCGCGGGTGGTCGTTCACCGCGCGACAGGAGGAGTGGCTGAAGATCACCGGCGCCGAGCTGACCTCGATCGCCGCCCGCATCGTCGACGGCGCGACGTGCGAAAGGTCGACCATCATGCCGATCTTGTTCATCTCGCGCACGACGTCGCGGCCGAACTCGGTGAGGCCGCCGTGGGCCGGCTCGTCGGTGCCCGAGTCGGCCCAGGTGGTGTTGAAGTTGTGCGTCAGCGTCATGTAGCGGACGCCGAGGCGGCGCAGGATCCGCAGCACGCCCAGCGACTCGGCGATGCTGTGCCCGCCTTCGGCACCCAGCAGCGAGGCGATCCGGCCGTCGGCGTACGCGGCCTCGGCCTCGTCCGCGGTGTCGACCAGCCGGAGCCGGTCGGGGTAGCGCTCGGCCAGCTGGTGGACGACCTCGATCTGCTCGAGGACGGCGGTGACGGCACTGTGGCCTTCGAACTCGCAGGGCACGTACACCGACCAGAACTGCATCCCGAGCTTCCCGTCGGCGAGCTTCGGGAAGTCGGTGTGCAGCGCCGGCTGCCGGACGGTCAGGTCGAGCGACGCGACCGCCTCGACCGGGTTCGGACCGCCGTGCTCCCGCAGCTCCCACGGCAGGTCGTTGTGCCCGTCGGCGAGGATGACGCCGTCCAGCAGTTTCGTAGCACGCTGTAGTGCCTCGTTAGTCATCACCCGATCGTAGGCCGCGCCGATATACGGTCCGTACAAACGTCAGGCCATGATCCACTTCGTGGCCGCGCGGACGCCGTCCGCCGTGATCTGGTGCCCGCCGGGGTGGCGCTGCGTGACGACGTCGGCACCGCGCTCGCGCAGCAGCCCGATCAATTCCTCGGTGGACGCCAGGGGCGCCATCGGGTCGCGTTCGCCGTTGGCCAGGAAGACGCGGGAAGCCGACAAGTCCAGGTCAGGCGGTGCCGGGACCGGCGACATCGCCGCGAACAGCGCGGCTTCGCGCACTACCTCCGGCCGCAGCAGCGTCACCGCGGCCGCGATGTTGGCGCCGTTCGAGAAGCCGACGGCGACCAGCCGCCGGTCGCCCAGCCCGTACTTCTCCCGCGCCTCGACGACGAAGTCCGCGAGCTGGTGCGCGCGCTTCACGACGTCTTCGTGGTCGAACACGCCCTCGGCGAGCCGCCGGAACCAGCGCGCGGCGCCGTACTCGGTCACCGGGCCGGCCGGGGCCAGCACCGCGGAGTCCGGGCTCAGCTCGCGCGCCAGGCCGAGCAGGTCGTCGGGGCTGCCGCCGGTGCCGTGCAGCAGGAGCAGCAGCGGCGCGTCCGGCGAGCCCTCGACGTACTTGTGCTCGAGCGTCATGACAGCTCCGGGTTGTTCTCGGCGGGGAGGTTCAGCTGGGGCAGCATGTGCTGGATCTCTTCGCGGCGCGGCTCCAGCCACGGCGGCAGCTTGAGCGCGCGGCCCAGCTCCAGCAGCGGCTCGTCGATGGCGAACCCGGGCTCGTCGGTCGCGACCTCCAGGAGCGTGCCACCCGGCTCGCGGAAGTAGATCGAGCGGAAGTACTGGCGGTCCAGGATGGACGTGACGTGCACGCCCTGGTCGACGAGCTCCTCGCGCCAGGCCTTCTGGGTCGGCTCGTCGGGCGCGCGCCAGGCGACGTGGTGCACGGTGCCGGCGGCGACCAGCCCGCGCGGCGCGTCCGGCGTCACGAGGACGTCGACGAGCGCGCCCGGCCCGCCTTCACCGGCGGCGAACCGCAGGCGGTTGCCTTCCTGGGTGGCGAAGCTGAGGCCCAGGCCGTCGGTGAGCATGCCGGCGGTCGCGTCCTCCTTGGTCACCGAGAGCGTCACGGAGTGCAGGCCGCGGATCGCGTGCTCGGCCGGGACGAGCTCGGTGTCCCACGGGTCGCGCGGGTCGCCCTGCGCGTGTGCGACGAGGGCGAGCTTCAAGCCGTCGGGGTCACGGAAGGTCAGCGTGTCCTCGTCGTCGGCGTTGCGGACTTCGCCGGTCTCGATCTTCTGCGCGGCCAGGTGCTGCTTCCACCAGCCGATGGAGGCTTCGGGGACGGAGAACGACGTGGTCGTCGCCTGGCCGGTGCCGTGGCGGCCGCTCGGCGCGTCGGGCCAGGGGAAGAAGGTCATCAGCGAGCCCGGCTTGCCGGCGCTGTCGCCGTAGTAGAGGTGGTAGGTGCCCGGGTCGTCGAAGTTCACGGTGGTCTTCACCAGCCGCAGGCCCAGGGTCCGCAGGTAGAAGTCGGCGTTGCGCTGCGGGTCGCCGCCGATCGCGGTGACGTGGTGCAGGCCGGACGTCTTGATCGCCATGGTTTCCTCCTGGATTCAAGGTAACCACAGAACCTCTCGCGAGCAAGATATATTCCGTACAGACTTTCCGGTAGGCTGATCGGGTGGATCCGAAGACCGACGACGACGAGATCGTCACGTGGTGGGGCCTGGTCATCGAGGGCTACCTGGCCACGCAGGACAAGCTGATGGGCGAGATCGCCGACCGTCTCGGGCTCGCGCCCGCGTCGTTCGACATCCTGCTGCGGCTGGTCCGCTCGCCCGACCACCGGATGCCGATGACCAAGCTGGCCACGGAGGCGGCCCTCTCCAGCGGCGGCTTCACGAAGGTGGCCGACCGCCTGGTGGCGGCGGACCTGATCTGCCGCGTCCCGAGCCCGGACGACCGCCGCGTCACGTTCGCGGCGCTGACCGACCACGGGCTGGAGATGGCGGAGAAGGCCCGGACGGCGGCGGCGGAGATCCTGCGGCGCATCGTTTTGACTCCACTGGGCGACGACGCATCGGCACTCGCGGAAGCCATGCGGACACTGCGCGCGTTCAACGCCTGAGGTTGAAAAAGTCGAGGTCACAGCGGTGCGCGCCGGGGCGCACCATGGGAGTCATGCTGACCGAATCGACCATCACGACCATGCTCCCGGTGACCGACAGCGAACGCGCTGGCCACTTCTACGCGGACTCCCTGGGCCTGAAGCGGACGGGGAAGGGCGAAGACGGAACGCTGTACTTCGCGGCAGGCGCGGGGGCCATCGGGCTCCGCACTATGCCGGCCGGCGCGCAGAGCGAAAACACGGCGTTGACCTTCGAGGTCTCGGACCTCCCCAGGGAGATCTCGACCCTCGAAAGCCACGGGGTGAGGTTCCAGGACTTCGACGTGGAGGGTCTGAAGACCGTCGACCACATCGCCGAGCTGGGCAACGAGCGGGCGGCTTGGTTCACCGACTCCGAAGGCAATGTGCTTTGCCTGCACCAGGTCCTAGGCTAGGCCCGGCATCAGCTTGATCGCGTTGCCCCCGAGGACGCCGGTCAAGACGTCGTCGGGCAGGCCGAGCGAGGCCAGCGTCCGCACGTTCTTGGCGACCGAAGGCACTCCGGGCCAGTCCGTCCCGAACACGAACTTCCCCGCCAGTCGAGCCAGATCGAAGCGCTGGTAGTACTCCGGCAGCTTCTTGGGAGGAAGCCCGGCGAGATCCAGCCACACGTTGTCCCGCGCCAGCGCGAGGAAAGCCGCCACGTCGTACCACCACCCGCGACCACCGTGGGCGAAGACGAACTGCAGTGAAGGAAAGTCCTCGATCACATCGGACATCAGCTCGGGATTCCCGAAACTCGTGCGAGACCCCGGGAAGCTCGACGTTCCCGAGTGGAGGATCACCGGCACCCCACGCTCGGCACACAATGCGTAGACCGGGTACAGCTCCTTGTCCGCCGGCGAAAACGCGCCGTGCACCGGGTGGATCTTCAGCGCCACCGCACCCAGGTCCAGCTGCCGCGCGACTTCGGAAGCCGCCGGGTGGTGCAGGTGAGGATTGACGTTCGCCACCAGCCGGAACCGCGTGGGGTTGTGAGAAACCAAAGGCAAGTTGTCTTCGATCGGCTGGATCCCCGTCGCCCGTGGGCTGTATTCGCAGAACAGCAGCACGCGGTCGACGCCCTCGGACTCCATCAGCTCGTCCATCGCCGACGGGATCACCTCCCCCGAAGAGGAGTACACCGAACGCCACGGGTACGACCCCGCGAAGTCGTGCGCCCACTGCGTCCAGGCGGGTTTGAGCGTGGGCAGGCGAGGTGTGTGGACGTGCGCGTCCACGACGAAGTAGCCGTCGATCACGTGCTGGGCACCACCCGCAGGACGTCCCGGACCTGCTCGCGGATCACGTTCCGGCGGATCTTGCCCGTCGCCGTCTTCGGCAGTTCCGCCAGTTCGACCACTCCTCGCGGACGTTTGAACGACGCGAGGCCCTCGCGGCAGAACTCGATCAGCTCGTCCGGGTCCACCGCGAACCCGGGCGCGGCCACCACGCACGCCACCGGCTTGTCGAGGCCGTCGGCGTCCGGTGCGGCGACCACCGCCACCTCCGCCACCGCCGGGTGCCGGCGCAGCCGTTCCTCCACTTCGGACGGTGACACCCAGATCCCGCCCGCTTTCAGCATGTCCCCGAAGCGGCCGAGGCAGGAATACGTGCCGTCCTCGTTGCGGACGTAACTGTCGCCGGTCCGCAGCCACTCGCCCTGGAAGACGAGCTTCGTCGCGTCGTACCGGGCCCAGTAGCCGGTCGCCGTCGACGGCCCGGCCACGAACAGCTCGCCCGGCCGGCCGGCAGCGTCGATCACCGCGCCCGCCTCGTCGCGAATTTGGACGGAGTAGCCCGGCACCGCGACGCCGGTGGTGCCCGGCCGCACCGCGCCGGGCTGGTTCGACAGGAAGATGTGCAGCGCCTCGGTGGACCCGATGCCGTCGAGGATCTCCAGGCCGAAGCGGGCGCGGAACCGTTCGAACAGCGACGCCGGCAGCGGCTCCCCGGCCGAAACCGCGTGCCGCACCGAAGCGAACGAGTCGTCCGGGACGTCGCTCGCGAGCAGCGCCGCGTAGAACGTCGGGACGGCGAAGAAGAGCGAAGGCTTCTCTTCACGAGCCCGTCTGGCGAACAGCGCCGGCGTCGGACGTGCGGGTTCGAGCAGCGTCGTCCCGCCCGCCCCGAGCGGGAAGAAGCACGAATTGCCCAGGCCGTAGGCGAAGAAGAGCTTCGGGACCGACAGGAAACGGTCGGCCGAGGTGGTCGCCAGCACGCCGCGCGCGTACGTCTCGCACACCGCGCGGATGCTCGCGTGCCGGTGCATCGCGCCCTTCGGCTGTCCCGTCGTCCCGGACGTGTACAGCCACAGCGCGGGCGAGTCCTCCCACGTCTGTCCACTTCGGAACGTCCCGCCCAGTGACGACCACTCGTGCGTCCGGACCCCGAAGCCGGCCGCGTCCGACCGGTCGAGCAGGACGTCGGTGACCTCGGGGGCGAAGCCGAGCGCGATCACCGCCTGCTCGGCGAACTCGCCGGACACGCACAGCAGGCGTGCCCGCGAGTCGGCCAGCATCTTGCCCAGCTCGAGCCCGGTGACCATCGTCGACACCGGCACGGCGACCGCGCCGGCCAGCATCGCGCCGAGGATGCCGGTGAGCAGCTCGACGTCGTCGACCATGCAGAACATGACGCGCTCTTCGGGCCGCACGCCGAGCTCCACGAGCCCGCCCGCGACCCGGCGCGCCTCGGCCGCCAGCTCGGCGTAGGTGAGCGTGCGGCGGGGCGACACGACCGCGGTCGCGTCCGGGTGCCCGGCCGAAAGCAGGTACTCCGCGGCGTTGAACCCTGTCGGCACCGGACCTCCTACGTGAGGTGGACGTACTCGTAGTCGAAGGGCTTCCCGTTGATGCCCTGCCGCGGCGGCGCCACCCAGCTCGCGATCTTCCCCCGCTCGTAGACCGGGTGCATCAGCGAGCGGACGAACGTCAGGTCCTCGGTGGTGGGCAGCCACTTGCTCTTGCCCGCCTGCCAGGTCGCCTCGTCGACGATGGTGCCGTCGGGAGTGACGTGGTGGCCGGAGTTTATGCCGACTTCGCGGTTGAAGCCAGGGTGCGGCAGGCGGAACGTGAAGTCGATCCCGGCGTCGGCGAGGATCTTGTTCCAGCGCTTCACGCCGGTCTGGCAGTCGGTCACGTACTCGCTGCGGAGGTCGAGGTTCAGCAGCAGGATCGCCTGCATCTCCTCCGACGTCCAGGTGCCGTCGGCGGCCGGTTTCTCCAGCGTGCGGGCGTCGTCGGTGAGCTTGTGGTCGTCCCGGCGGCGGGTCTCCTGCCAGCGGCCCTTGAGCCCGGCGGTGTAGTAGTTCGCCGCGTTCGTCGAGGTCTCGCTGCCGAACAGGTCGAGTGAGACGGTGTAGTGGAAGTTGATGTACTTCTGGATCAGGGTCAGCGGGATGCCGCCGTGCGGACCGATGTCGTGCGTGTCGTGCTCGCGGATCAGCTCGGCGCTGCGGGTCACCACGCGGTCGACGCCGGTGGTGCCGACCATCATGTGGTGCGCCTCCTCCTTCAGCATGAACTCGCAGGTGCGCGAGAGCGGGTCGAAGGAGCTCTCCTTGAGCGTGCCAAGCTGGTACTTCCCGTCGCGGTCGGTGAAGTAGGTGAACATGTAGAAGGCCAGCCAGTCGGCGGTCTCCTCGTTGAACGCGCCGAGGATGCGGGGCGCGTCGGGGCTGCCCGAGTTGCGCAGCAGGAGCCCTTCGGCCTCGTCACGGCCTTCGCGGCCGAAGTACGCGTGCAGCAGGTACACCATCGCCCACAGGTGCCGGCCCTCTTCGACGTTGACCTGGAACAGGTTCCGCAGGTCGTAGAGGCTCGGCGCAGTGAGCCCGAGGAGCTTCTGCTGCTCGACCGACGCCGGCTCGGTGTCGCCCTGGATGACGATCAGCCGCTGCAGGTCGGCGCGGTATTCGCCCGGGACCTGCTGCCACACTTCCTCGCCCTTGTGCTCCCCGAAGGCGATCCGCCGGTCCGGGTCGCGCTCGGCGAGGAAGATCCCCCACCGGTAGTCCGGGACGTTGACGTGGTCGAAGTGCGCCCACCCCTCCCGGCCGACGCTCACGGCGGTGCGCAGGTAGACGCCCTGGGTCTCCAGCGTCGGGCCCATCTCGCCCCACCAGTGCATGAACTTCGGCTGCCAGCCCTCCAGCGCGCGCTGCAGCCGCCGGTCTTCGGAGAGGTTGACGTTGTTGGGGATCTTGGCGTCGTAGTCGATCTTCTCGGGCATCTGCGCTAGACCCGCTTCCTGTCGAAGACGGCCTTCTGCCCCGTACCGTATCGGCGCAGCGCGCCTTCGGGCCCGGATGCGTTCGGCCGGGTGAAAATCCAGTTCTGCCAAGCCGCCAGCCGGCCGAAGATCTTGGTCTCGATGGTCTCGGGACCGACGAACCGGTGGTTGGCCTCCATACCGGTCAGCGCGTCCGGGGACAGCGACGCCCGGCCCTCCAAGGCGATCCGGATCTCGTCCTCCCAGTCGAGGTCGTCCGGGGCGTCGGTGACCAGGCCGAGTTCGACGGCTTCGGCCGCGCTCAGCTCGTGGTTCTTTTCGCGCGCGAGCCACGCGAGGTGGTCGTCGTCACCGTAGAAGCGGGTCTGCAGGCGCGTCAGGCCGTTGCCCATCGGGAAGGGGCCGAAGTTGGCTTCGGACAACCTGATCGTCGCGCGTTCGCCGGACTCTTCGTCGTCGATCGGCGGGCCGTCGAGGAGGTACTGGCGGTCGGCGGCGAGCGCGAGTTCCAGCAGCGACCCGGCGAAGCAGCTGCCGGGCTCGATCAGCGCGATCAGCGTGCGGCTGGTGACGTCGAGCCGCTTGAGCGTGCGCTTGAAGTACTGCGTGATCTCGTTGCCCAGCCAGTCCTTCGCGCCGAACACGGCCTGCTCGTGCGCGAGCACCTTCTCCGGGTCGCCCCGGGTCTTCAGGATCCACGTACCGGCTTCGACCTCGTTGGTGCGCAGGCGCAGGATCGCGTCGTCCAGCTCGCGGGTCATCGCGAGGAACCAGCCGTTCGCGCCCTCTTCGTGCAGGTCACCGGGATCGTTCTCGGGTCCCTTGACGGTGATGGTGACCTGGTCCTTGGTCACTTCCGTGTCGACATAGCGATGTTCGAGCGGGGTCAGCTCGATGCCGCCCTCGCCGGTCCGGTCGGACTCGCGCGCGATCTCCCGGGCCCGCTTCGCCACGGCCTCGCGGAAGCCTTGTCGCGGCACCAGTTCGTCGACCAGCCGCCAGTCGACCGCGGTCTTGCCCTTGACGCCGTCGGGGCGCGTCGCGAAGACGTCGGCGAGGTCCTTGCGCACCCGCCGCTTGTCGACGACCCGGGTCAGGCCACCGGTACCCGGCAGCACGCCCAGCAGCGGCACCTCGGGCAGCGCGACGGTCGAGGAGTTGTCGTCGATCAGCAGGATCTTTTCGCAGGCCAGCGCGATCTCGTAGCCGCCGCCGGCGCAGGTGCCGTTCACCGCGGCGACGTAGGTCTGGCCGGAGTGCGCGGTGGCGTCCTCCATGCCGTTGCGGGTCTCGTTGGTGAACTTGCAGAAGTTCACCTTCCAGTGGTGCTCGGACGCGGCGAGCATCCGGATGTTCGCGCCCGCGCAGAAGACCTTGTCCTTCGCGCTGGTCACCACCACCACGCGGACCTCGGGGTGCTCGAACCGCAGCCGCTGGGTGGCGTCGTACAGCTCGATGTCGACGCCGAGGTCGTAGGAGTTGAGCTTGAGCTCGTAGCCCGGGACGAGCCCGCCCTGCTCGTCGACGTCCATTTCCAGCCACGCCACCTCCCCGTCGAGCTGGAGGCGCCAGTGGCGGTACTCGTCCGGACGGCGGTCGAAGGTCACCGGTGTGGTGGTGGTCACTCGTCCGAGTGTCTACATAGTTCCGACGGACGTCAATGTTGTGTAGAAACTTGATCTCGCGAGGTCACCCGGTTGAGTGTTGCCCAGGCCCAGGTGAGGAAAACCCAGAGTGCGAGCCCCGCTGCGGCATCCGTGAAGATCGTCGCGAAGAAGAACCCGGGGATCCGCGGCACCCCGGTCAGGAAGTGGCCGAGCGTGATCATCCCGGCCAGCGAGTAGACCAGCAGGAGCGCCAGCGCCCGGGGGTACCGGCCCTCCCGGTACGCGCGGTAACCGAGCCAGCCGAACGTCGTGAACAGCACCCAGCCGAAGGCGACGACGATCCCCGCCACCGTCGCCGGAACACCCGGCAGCTGCGGGTAGTCGGCGACGCGAATGGCGTTGTGCGCGTAGTGGATCGTCGTGCTGAGCAGCGAAAACCCGAGGATCACGCGGAGCGGCGTCAAGCCTTTCTCCCGCAGAACGTCCATCCCGGGCCCCCTGTCGCCGATTTGATAGATCGCTCTAGCGAGAGTACCGCGCCTCGCTTTCACGTGAAAGTGCCGAGCGGCACTTTCACGTGAAAGCTCCGGTCACACCAGGTCGATGCGGTGGTGCGTCACCGGGTAGCCCGCCTTGGCGAACGCCTTGGCCATCGGGATGTTGCCGACGTCGGTGCCCGCGACGATCTTCTCCGCGCCGTACCCGACGAGGTCGTGCGTGGCCTCGACCAGCAGGTCGTACGCGTAGCCGTGACCGCGCTGCTCCGGCACGACGGCGACATAGCCGACCACCGGGTCGTAGGCGTTGCGGCTCGGCAGCGTGAGCCCGACGAGCTCACCCTCGGGCGTGTACGCCAGGCGCCACCAGTCCCGCGGCGCCGGCATCCACAGCATGATGTCGAGGTCCTCGCGCGCGGCCGCGTCGAGCCCGTGCTCTTCGACCGTCTTCCGCACGTGCGCGTCGAGGCTGCCGACGTGCACCCGCTTGAAGACGTCGAGGATCACGTCGTCGTCTGGCTCGGGCCGGAACACGAGCCTGCCGGGTCGCTCCGGCAGGCCGTTTTCCGGCGTCCAGCAGAACCGGTAGCGCTCGACGAGCTTGCGGTAACCCGCCTTCTCGGCCGCCTCGACGCGCACGGTGACCTCGTGCGCGACGTCCGGGTCGTCCTGCCAGCCGGGCGGCGTGTCCAGGGCGTACTCCGCGCGCAGCGCCACCCTTTTCAGCAGTGCGACGCCCGCGTCGAAGTCGGTGAAGTCGAACCAGTCGAGTGCGATCGGTTTCTCGTCCTTGGCACTGCCCCACCACGCGGCCCGCGCCACGACGACGTCATCGCGCAGCGCCACCCAGACCCACCCGGGCCGGTACTCGCCCTTCGCGACCATCTCGGCGAAGTCGCGGCCGAACAGCTTGCGGCCGACGAGACCGCGGTCGGGCAGGGAGGTGAACAGTGTTTCTTCGCCCGCTTCGAGCGGGCGCACGACCAGATCGGTCATGGAAGTCCTTCCGGGAGTACGCGCTCCCGGTCAGAAACCCGGCACCCTCGAGGCGAGGTGGGAGCGCGTGATCGATTGCGTGATCATCGGACCCACCTCCCTTTCGCTCGTTGCGGGGTGCGCGGCCGAAGTTAGCGGCTTCCCGCTGCGGCCGTCAACGGATTTTCTGGAGGACGACGCGCGTGCTCAACCGCGGCTGCGCGTAGGAGTGCGAAGCCTCCAGGACGTACTCGCCGGCGATGTGCCGCCAGCCGTCGCGCCAGACTTCGGCGGACCTCGGCGTGACGACGATGTCGGTCTCGACCGCCTCGCCGGGTCCCGCTTCGACGCTCGCGAAGCCCACGAGCCAGCGGGGCGGCCGGTCACCGCGCTCGGTCGGGGCCAGGTAGAGCTGGACGACTTCGCGGCCCTTGCGCGTCCCCGAATTGCGTACGCGGACCCGGACGCGCGCGCCGCCTTCGTCGTCCGGGTAGACGTCGAGTTCCTCGTACACCCAGGTCGTGTAGCCCAGGCCGTGACCGAACCAGTACGCGGGTTGTGCGTCTGCGCGCGCCCAGGCGCTGTAACCGATGTACACGCCTTCGCCGTACTCGAGGACGCCTTCTTCCGGCGTCACGTCGGTGACCGGCGCGTCCTCGAGCCGCGCCGGCCAGGTCGTCGGCAACCGGCCGCCGGGCTCTTCGCGGCCGAAAAGGACGTCGGCGAGCGCGTCGCCGCCGGCCTGGCCGGGGAACCAGGTGAGCAGCACCGCGGCGACGTCGTCCCGCCACGGCAGTTCGACCGGGGAGCCGGCATTGACGACGACCACGGTGTTCGGGTTGACCGCCGCGACCCGGGTGACGAGTTCGTCCTGCCTTCCGGGCAGGGCCAGGGAAGAACGGTCGAAGCCTTCGCTCTCGACCTCGGCGGTGGTGCCGACCACGACGACCGCGACGTCCGACTTCCCCGCCAGGGCAACGGCTTCGTCGAGGGCGGCGTCCGGGTCGAGGACCGGGCCGCGGTGGCCGAGCGCGAAGGTGACCCAGGCGAAGGTGCCGCGGGCGAACTCCGCCATCTCCGACGGGATCCAGTACGTCAGGCTGACGTCGACGAGCTCGCCCGCCGTCAGCTCGACCTCCCGGCGCTGCTCGATCACCTGCATGATCGACGTGAAGACGTCGCCGCCTTCGGGTAGGTTGACGCCGTCGAAGAGGGTCTGGCCGGCGACGTCGAGGCGGAGGTCGCCGGGGCCGGTGACGGCGAAGGTGTGCGTGCCGCTCCGCTCCGGCAGGTAGGTGCCCTCGATCTCGACCGACGCGAGCGTGGCGATGTCGAGTCCCTTCGGGAGCTCGCCGATCCAGTTTATTTTCGCTTCCCTGAGCGGAAATTCAGCCAATCGGGTGCCGTCGGCCGCCTTGGCGGTCGCGCGGAGCCGGAAATTGTCGGTGGCCGGAGGTAGCGTCGTTCGCGGATCGGCACCGATGGCGAACGCCAGGTCGGTGCCTGGGGGAACGGCCTTCCGGAGGCCGTCCAGAGGGGAGACGACGTGCTCGGGGAACACGGTGGCGCTGCCACCGCCGAGGATCTTGGGGTCCTCGGCCAGCGCGCCGATCAGGGCGATGCTCTGCGGCTGCTCGAGCGGGAGAACACCGGTTTCGTTGCTGAGCAGCACGAACGACCGGCGCGCGACCTCGCGCGCGATCGCGTCGCCGTCCACAGTGGACTGCATTCCGGCGGGGCTGCCGCCGAGCGCGCCGGTCCGGTGGGCCAGCAGGAGCACGCGGCGCACCATCTCGTCGACGACGTCTTCGTCGACTTCGCCACCGCGCACGGCTTCCGCGAGCTGTTCCCCGAAAACCGTGCGGGGGCCGGGCATCGCGACGTCGAGGCCGCCGTTGGCGGAGGCGACGGTGTCGCGCGCGGCCAGCCAGTCGGAGACGACGAAGCCGTCGAAGCCCCATTCGTCGCGCAGCACGCCGTTGAGCAGTTCGGCGTGCTGGGTCATCGTGGTGCCGTTGACGCTGTTGTAGGCGGCCATGATCCCCCACGGCTTGGCCCGCCGGACGATGAGTTCGAACGGCGCCAGGTAGAGCTCGCGCAGCGCGCGTTCGCCGACGTGGACGTCGGCGGTGAAGCGTTCGGTCTCGAAGTCGTTGGCGACGAAGTGCTTGACCGTGACGGCGACCCCGCCGTCCTGCACGCCGGTGACGTAGCCGGCGCCGATCATCCCGGTGAGGAGGGGATCTTCCGAGTAGCACTCGAAGTGGCGGCCGCCCAGGGGCGAGCGCTGGAGGTTGACGGTCGGGGCGAGCAGGACGTGCACCCCCTTGCGGCGGGCCTCCTGCGCGAGCAGCCGGCCGGCGCGCACGGCCAGGCGCGGGTCCCAGCTCGCGGCGAGGGCCGTCGGGCTGGGGAGCGTCACCGAGGGGTCGTCCGGGCTCCACCGCACCCCGCGGACGCCGACCGGGCCGTCCGAGAGCACCAGGGAGCCCAGGCCGATCCGCGGGAGCGCGGGCAGGCTCCAGACGTCCTGGCCGGCGAGCAGGCTCGCCTTGGCGTCCAGGTCGAGCTCGGCCAGCAGGGCATCGACGTCGAAGCTCATGGAGACGTACTCTACCTGGCGATGGGTAGTGAACGTTATGGTTCCGTGACGGCTTGTCCCGTAGGCTCGGGATCATGACCCGGGCCAGGGGCGCCGACCGCCGAGCGAGCATCGTCCGAGCGGCGTTCGAAGTGATCGCCGAACGCGGCTATCGCGGCACTTCACTGGCGGCGGTGGCCGACCGCGTCGGGCTGACCCAGCAGGGCCTGATGCACTACTTCCCCACGAAGGAGGACCTGCTGACGGCGGTGCTGGAAACCCGCGACGAGTGGGACCTGCTGCACTTCGGGCACGCCCCGCCGGGCGACGAGTCGGCGATGACGGTCAACCAGCTGGCCGAACTGGTCGACTACAACGCGACCCGGCCGGGGATCGTCCAGACGTACACGGTGCTGTCGGCGGACAGCGTCACGGAGGACCACCCGGCGCGCGAGTACTTCCGCGACCGCTACGAGCGCGTGCGGGCGGGCATGACCCAGATGCTCGAACGCCACCGCGACGAGCTTCCCCCGGGGGCGACGCCGGAACAGCTGGCGCCGGTCGCGATCGCGGTCCTGGACGGCTTGCAGCTGCAGTGGCTCCTCGACCCGGAGTGGGTCGACATGCCGGCCGGGTTCCGCACGTTCCTGACGCTGCTGGGCATCAAACCGGACTGACGTCAGCCCATGCCGATGCTCTGCCGGTCGACCTCGATCAGGCCGACGACGCGCAGCTGGTCGCGCGAGTAGGGCTGTCCGATGTACTTCGTCGCGATCCGGTCGACGATCTCCCACGCGGCGTCGCCCTCGATCCACTCGACCACCCGGCCGCGGATGATCACCGGCTCGAACGGGTTGTCCGCCGGGGTCAGGGAGAGCGCCACCCGCGGGTCGCGGCGCAGGTTGCGGGCCTTGCGGGAATCCGGGCCGGTCATGATCGCGATGTGGTCGCCTTCGGGGTCGACCCAGAGCGGGATCGAGTGCGGGGCGCCGTCGGGCAGGACGGTGGCGAGGTGGGCGACCACGGTGGTTTCGAGGATGCGGCGGATGTCGGCGTCGATCATGGTGTTCTCCTTCGAGTTGAGGTGACCGCTGCTCAGGTGACCGCTGTTCAGTCGACTGCGTAGTGGAGGTGGGTGACGCCGGGTGCGGCGACGGCTTCGACGAGCCGCAGCCGCACGTGCGAGGGCAGCTCCTGGAAGAACGACCGCCCTCCGCCGAGCAGGACCGGCACCTGGTGGAGGACGAACTCGTCGACGAGCCCCGCCGCGAGCGCCGCGCTCAGGACACCGCCGCCCATGAGGCCCACATCCTTGCCTCCGGCCGCCTCCTTCGCGGCCCAGATGGCTTCCCCGACGTCGCCGAACAGGGCCTGTCGCGAGGTCAGCTCGGGCGCCGGCCGGTGGCTGACGAGGAAGAGCGGGGCGTTGGGGTGCGGGCTGCCGCCGCCGAAGTGGTCCGAGTCCTCGTAGGTGTTGCGGCCCGCCACGATCGCGCCGACGCGGCCGGCGAGGCTGTCGAAGACGCGGGCGCTCGGTTCGCTGAGCTTGAAGAAGCCGAACACCCGGCTCTGCGTGTCGCCGTCGGTGTACCAGTCGAACAGCGTTCCGCCGTCGCCGAGGCCGCGCCCGGGGCCGGCGCCGCGGCCGGTGATGTACCCGTCCACCGACACCGCGTGGGCGCTGAAGACCTTGCTCATCGCCGCGATCCTTTCGGAGTTCCTTGAGGAGACTCCAGAACCGTAGCAGTTGAAGTTCCTTAAGGGAACCCCAAGTGCTAAAGTGGCCTGCATGCAGCGGACGAACTTCAGCGAACTGGCCGCGTGCTCGATCGCGCGCACGCTCGACGTCATCGGCGAGCCCTGGTCGCCGCTGATCCTGCGGGACGTGTGGGTCGGGATCAGCCGGTTCGAGCAGATCCAGGACGACCTCGGCATCTCGCGCAAGGTCCTCACCGAGCGCCTCAACCACCTGGTCGAGCAGGGCATCGTCGAGCGGCGGCCGTACGACCGGCGGCCGCGCTACGAGTACGTCCTGACCGAAAAGGGCACCGAACTCGTCGACATGCTCATGGTCATGACCCGCTGGGGCGACAAGTGGCTCGCCGGCGAGGCCGGCCCGCCGGTGCTCTACCGGCACCACGCGTGCGGTGAGATCACCACCGTCGACCTGCGCTGCACCCACTGCGGCGAGCCGATGCACGCCCGCGACATCGACCCGCTCCCCGGCCCCGGCGCGGCGAACTGATCCGCATCCTCAGGGCAACCTCGGCTGGGCCGCGGCCTCCCGCAGCCGCCGCAACGTGCGCAGCGTCGTCTCCAGATCTTCCTGGGACACCGATTCCGCCACGTCCTCCGCCCATTCGACCTGCGCCACCCCCAGCTCGCGCAGCGCCTCCTTCGCCCGCCGGGTCACCGACAACAGCGGCGCCCGCGCGTCGGCCGGATTCGGCAGGCGGTCGAGCATTCCGTTGCGCAGCAAGCGGTTCACCGTCTCCTGCACGCTCTGCCGGCGCAGCCCGCGGCGGCGCGCCACCTCCGCCGCGGTCGCCGGGCCGTCCTCGAGGAAGCCGAGGACCTGCCACTGCGCCGCCGTCAGCCCGACCGGCTCCGTCAGCGCGTCTCCTGCGGCCAGGAAGCCGCCGTTGCACGCGAAGACCGCGTCGATCACCCGGGTGAAAGTTTCGGCTCGAAGGGACCGCATGCGTGCTAGTCTCGCACATCGACAGGTACCTGTCGAAATGGAGACGACCATGGACATGCCCACTCTCGGGCCCGCGCACGACGCCCTCAAGGCCTTCGCCGGCGACTGGACCGGCACCGAAGATCTCGCCGCTTCGCCGTGGGCGCCGGCTTCGACGGCGCGCGCCGACTGCGAATACCGCGTGGCGCTCAACGGTTTCGCTCTGGTCCAGCAGTATCGCCAGCACCGCGAAGACGGCTCGGAGTTCCTGGGGCACAACATTTTCACCGTCGACCCGCAGACCGGCGAAACGCTCTGGTACGGCTTCGACAGCTACGGCTTCCCGCCCGAGTCGCCCGCCCGCGGCGGCTGGGACGGCGCCACCCTCGTCCTGGACAAGCAGACCCCTCGCGGAGTGGCCCGGCACCGGCTCACCCCGGACGGCGACACCCTGACGCACGAAATCGACGTCAAGCTGGGCGAGGACCGCGAATTCAGCCCGTTCCTGCGTGCGCGGTACACGCGGGAAGACAAGTAGCGAGCTCCTTTCTCCGGCACGAGGACGCGATCGCCCGGAATTGTCGGACCCCCGGAGTACAACTGCAGGTGTGCGCGGATCCGCCGGAACACCCCAGGACACCACGGAATCGCCCCCGCTGATCGGGGTCGAGAACCTCAAGATGCCCGAGTGGGCGCGCGTCGACGAACGCGTGGCCGACGCCGGGTTCGGTCAGGCCGTGCGCGCGTTGCCGGCGGCGATCGCCGTCGTGCTGCGGCTGGCCTGGCGGACGTCGCCGCGGTTGACACTGCTGGCGGGCGTGGTGCACGTCGTCTCGGGCTGCGTCACGGCGTTCGGGCTGCTCGCCACCGCGAACGTCTTCACCGCGCTGCTCGAACAGGGCGCCACCCCGGAACGGGTGCTGCAGTCGCTGCCGGCGATCGCGGTCGTCATGGGTTCGTACGCGGCGCGGGCGTTGCTGGACGCCGCCGTCGCGGCCGTCGAGGGAGCGCTGCGGCCGCGCGTCACGGCGGCGGCCGACGACGCGGTGACCGCGTCGGTCGTGCGCGTCGGGCTGATCGCGTTCGAGGACGCGGACTTCCGGGAGCTGGCCAGGCAGGGCGCGCGGTTCGGCGTCCGGGCGATCGAGACGAGCCTGCGCCGGGTGGCCGACCTGACGTCGTCGGCGATCTCGCTCGCGGCGGCGATGCTCACCGCGGGCCTGCTCAACCCGTGGCTGGCCCCGGTGCTGCTGCTCGCCGCGGCGGCCGACGGCTGGGCCGCCGCCCGCGTCGCGAAGCTGAACTACCGCCACTTCCTCGACACGGTCGGGCGCAACATCCGCAAGTCGGTCGTCGAGGAGGTCGCCACCTGGCGGTCGATGGCCCTCGAACGGCACGCGCTGACGCTGCAGGAGCCGCTGCTCGGCGAGTACCGGCGCATCTCGCGCAGCCTGACGCGGGAGGAGGTCCGGCTCGCGCACCGCAGCAACCTGGTGCGCACCACCGGCCGGGCGGCGGCCGGGTTCGGCACCGCCGTCGCGTACCTGGTGCTGGGCTGGCTGCTCTACTCCGGCGGGATGGAGCTGGCGCTGGCCGGCACGGCGGTGCTGGCGATGCGCACGGCGTCGACGGCGCTGTCCAACACCATGCGCGCGGTCAACTCGCTGTACGAGGACTCGTTCTACATCGGGTTCTACAACGAGCTGCTGGCGGAGTCGGTCAAGCTGCAGCCGCCGCCGGCCGCGCTGTCCGCGCCCGCCGACCCGGCCGAGATCCGGCTGGAGGGCGTCACGTTCACCTATCCGGGCCGGGAAAGCCCGGCGCTGAAGGACGTCTCGCTGACGATCCGGCGCGGCGAGGTGGTCGCGCTCGTCGGCGAGAACGGCTCGGGCAAGACCACCCTCGGCAAGCTGCTGACCGGGCTCTACCCGCCGGACGAAGGCGTGGTGCGCTGGGACGACGTCGACCTCGCGCACGCCGACCCGGCATCGGTGCACGCGAACATCGCGGTGATCGCGCAGGAACCGGCGGAGTGGCCGATGACAGCGGCGAACAACATCACGGTAGGCCGCCTCGGCCGTGCCGACCCGGACGGCCGGGCGTGGCGTGAGGCGGTGGGCTACTCGGGCGCGGACGAGGTGATCGAGTCGTTGCCCGCCAAGGAGAACACGGTGCTGTCGAAGAAGTTCGACGAGGGCCACGACCTGTCCGGCGGCCAGTGGCAGCGCATGGGCATCGCCCGCGGCATCTACCGCGACGCCTCGATCCTGGTGGCCGACGAACCGACGGCGGCGCTGGACGCCCGCGCGGAGGCCCGGGTGTTCGCGGGTCTCCAGCACGCGAGCGCATCCCACGACGGCCGCCGCACAACGGTCCTGGTGACCCACCGGCTGGCCAACATCCGCTCGGCGGACCGGATCCTGGTACTGGAGAAGGGAAGGCTGATCGAGCAGGGCACCCACGACGAGCTGATCCGCGAGGGCGGCCTGTACCACGAGCTGTACGAAATCCAGGCGCGCGCGTACCGCAGCGGCACGGCGGTCCCGGCGCCCCGCGCCGCGCGCACCCAGGAGGCCTGATGGCGGAACAACTGGCGCAAGTCAACGGAGTCGAACTCTGTCACGAGACGTTCGGCGACGCGGGCGGCCGGCCGCTGCTGCTCGTCATGGGCCTCGGCGCGCCGATGATCTGGTGGGACGAAGAGTTCTGCGAAAACCTTGCCGCACAGGGCTTTCGCGTCATCCGGTTCGACAACCGGGACGCGGGACGGTCGAGCCGGATGCACGGCCGGGCCAACCTCGCGCAGGCGTACCTGCTGCGTCGCGCGCCGTACTCGCTCGCGGACATGGCCGCCGACGCGGCGGGCCTGCTCGACGTGCTGGGCATCCCGGCCGCGCACGTCGTGGGGGCGTCGATGGGCGGGATGATCGCGCAGACCCTCGCCATCCGGAATCCCGCGCGGGTGCTTTCGCTGACGTCGATCATGTCCAGCACCGGCGGGCGGCTCGTCGGACGGCCGAGCGGCCGGGCGATGTCGCTGCTGCTCGGCACCCCGCCGCGCGACCGGGCGGCCTACGTCGAGATGCTCGTGCGGACGTTCCGGCTGATCGGCTCGCCGGGCTACCCCTTCGACGAGGCGCGCATGCGTGACCGCGCCGAGCGCACGTTCGACCGCGGCGTCGACCCGGGCGGCACGGCGCGCCAGCTCGCGGCGGTCATGGCCGACCGCGACCGCGGGCCCCGGCTGCGCCGGGTGCGGGTGCCGGCCCTGGTGGTGCACGGCGCCCGCGACCCCCTGGTCCACGTCTCCGGCGGCCGCGCGACGGCCCGCGCGATCCCCGGCGCGGACCTGGACATCGTCCCGGGCATGGGTCACGACCTGCCCCGCGCGGTCTGGCCGCGGGTGATCAGGGGCATCACGCGCATCGCGGACCGGGCGGAAACGCCGACCTCGCGTGATTGAGCACGTAACTCGCGTGATTGGGCGCGTAACTCGCGTGATTGGAAGGGCATCTCGCGTGATTGGAGGGGCATCACCGGTCAGGTGGAGAGGGTGATCGAGCCCAGGTGGGAGAAGTGGGCCGCGACGCGGGAGCCGCGGCGGACCGGGACCGCGTCCGTCATGCCGCCGGTCAGGACCAGCCAGCCCGGCTCCAACGCCAGGCCCCGCGCGCCCAGGGCGTTCGCCGCCAGGGCCAGCGCTTCCGCCGGGTGGCCCTGGACCGCCGCGCCGGTGGCCGTGTCGACGATCTGGCCGTCGACCTCCAGCAGCGCCGCTTCCAGGGACAAGTCCAACGCCGACGGCGGCAGCCCCACCGGGCCGACGCCGAAGTACGCCGACGAGCCGTTGTCCGCGACGGCGTCCGGGAGCGTGAAGCGGTAGTCGGCGTACCGGCTGTCGATGACCTCCATGCCGCCGTACACGCGGTCGACGGCGGCCAGCGCGGTCGCCGCGGTGACCCCCGGACCCGCCAAAGCGCGGCCCAGCACGAAGACCAGCTCCGGCTCGGCCCGCGGGTGGATCAGCGAGTCGTGCGGCAGCGGCGCGCCCGCCGGCAGGACCATCGCGTCCGTCAGCCAGGCCAGCAGCGGCGAGTCGATGCCCATTCGCTGCTGCTTGGCCCGGGACGTCAGGCCCAGCTTGAGCCCGATCAGCGTCTCGCCGCGGGCCCGTCGCAGCCGCAGGGCCTCGTCCTGGATCGCGTACGCCGTGTCGACGTCCAACCCGGGCCAGTCTTCCGAGAGCGGAGCCCGCTCCGAAACCGTCCCCAACAGCGCGGCGGCCGCCTCGCGCACGTTCATGATTCCTCCGAAGCAGGAGCGAAGACCGCGGTGACGCTGCCGAGGCCGGCGATGGTCGCGACGATCGTGTCGCCCGGCGACACCGGGATCGCCCGGGTCATCGATCCCGGCAGCACGACGTGCCCGGGTTCCAGGGTGACGCCCAGCGGGCCGACCGTGTTCGCCAGCCACACCAGCGAGTTGAGCGGCGAGCCGAGCACCGCGCCGCCCGCGCCAGTCGCCGCCACCGAGCCGTTCTGGTAGAGCACGCAGCCGGCCAGCCGCAGATCCACCGAACCCAGCGCCGTCGGGCTGCTGCCCAGCACCACGCCGCCGGACGACGCGTTGTCGGCGATCGTGTCGAACAGCGAGATCTTCCAGTCCCGGATCCGCGAGTCGACGATCTCCAGCGACGGCAGTACGAAGTCGACCGCCTGGACCGCGTCGGCGACCGTGACGCCGGGGCCGCGCAACGCCGAGCCGAGCACGAACGCGATCTCCGGCTCGATCCGCGGCTGCAGGAACGCCGCCGTCGGGATCGGCTGGTGCTCGAGGTGGAACATGCTGCCGGTCAGGTGCCCGTAGTCGGGCTGGTCGACGCCCATCTGCCGCTGCATCGCGGCGGAGGCGAGCCCGACCTTGTGCCCGCGGACGGCGTCGCCGCCCTCGACCCACTGCCGCACCTGCTCCTGCTGAATCCGGTACGCGTCTTCGACCCCGGCTTCCGGGTAGGTCTTGATCAGCGGCTCGATCGGTTCGTGCGTCGCGTAGGCCCGCGTCAAAGCGGCGGCGGCCTCCTGCACGTTGCTGACGTCCACCTCCGCGACTCTGCCGTGCGTGCACCTCGCACACAAGCCTCGACGTTCCGCCCAGCGGACCTCTCGCCAGTCAACCTCTTGCGCGCAAGATAAATTAAGCGTACCGTTCGAGGCACCAGCAAGAAGGGACGTGAGGGACATGGCACCGACCCAGGCCGAGGTCACCAAGCTCGCCGAGATCCGCGACCAGCTGCGCGAGCGCCACCTGCGCCCGGCCGCCGACCGCCCGGCGACGAACGGGCGCGGCATCCACCACACCGCGCTGATCTCCAGCGACGTCGAGCGGACCATCGAGTTCTACCAGGACATCCTCGGCTTCCCGCTCACCGAGCTGATCGAGAACCGCGACTACCCCGGCTCCAGCCACTTCTTCTTCGACGTCGGCAACGGCAACGCCGTCGCCTTCTTCGACCTGCCCGGTCTGGACCTCGGCCCCTACGCGGAGGTCCTCGGTGGACTGCACCACCTGGCCCTCTCCGTCACGCCCGAACGGTGGAGCGTGATCAAGGACAAGCTCGACGAAGCCGGCGTGCAGTACCTGCTGGAGAGCGAGACCTCCATCTACCTGTCCGATCCGGACGGTGCCCGCGTCGAGCTGATCTCCGACCCGCTCGGCGAGATGTACGGCGAGAAGATCGGCTGAAACTCCTGTTCCGGGCGTCGCGCGCCGCATACCCTGTGCGCGACGCCTGGAGGTCCGATGTCCGACTGGTCCCTCTCCCGCGCGAAAGCGCGGCTCGATCACCGCGAGCGGCTCGACGAACTGACCGCCCGCACCCGGTTCGAGGTCCGGCTGCACCTCAACGAGCCGGCGACGAACGGCGCCTACGACGAGCTGACGAGCATCTTCGCGATCGGGCACGGCGAGTGCGCCGCGCTGCTGGCCCACCAGCGGCTGCTGCCGTGGTGGGAGCGCTCGCTGCTGCACCGGTACGCGCGGCGCCTGCACGGCAAGGCGATCACCCGCAGTGTCGGCGTCGTTCCCGCCGAGGTCGCGCCGCAGGCCGCCCGCGCGTTCGGCGCCGAGATCGCCGAACTGGCCCCCCACTCGGGCGACACCGGCGCGAAGTACGACCTCCAGGGCCGCGGCCTGCTGACCGTGTTCCGCATCGCCGTCGGCGCCAAGGGCGAGGTCTGGCCGGACCGCCACGAGGTCACGACGACGTCCGCCCGCAACATCCTGACGTGCGCCGCGACCTTCGCCCGCCGCAAGCCGTGGCACGTGATCTGGCCCGTCTACCGCGTCCGGGGCCTGCGGCTCTGGAAGCTTTGACACCCGCCGCGCGTTCCACCCACATGAAGGCAGAAGAAATCCTGGCGGACGCGAAGACCATCGCGGTCGTCGGCCTGAGCCGCGATCCGGCCAAGGCCGCGCACGGCGTGCCGGCGGTCCTGCAGGCGCACGGCTTCCGGATCATCCCGGTGCACCCGACCGCGACCGAGCTGCTCGGCGAGAAGGTCTACCGGTCGCTGAAGGACATCCCGGAGCCCGTCGACCTCGTAGACGTCTTCCGGCCGTCCCCCGAGGCGCCCGGCATCGCCCGCGACGCCGTCGAGATCGGCGCGAAGGCGCTGTGGCTGCAGCAGGGCATCGTCTCGGCGGAAGCGCGCCGCATCGCCGAAGAAGGCGGGCTCGAGTACGTCGAGAACCGCTGCACCGCCGTCGTCCGCGCGACGGCCGCGATCTCGAAGAACTAGGCGGAAGCTCCGAAGTGGACGATGCGGTGGTTGCCGGTCTCGGCGACCCAGACTCCGCCCAGGCCGTCGTCCGCGACGTCGCGGGGTGAGCTGATCGGCTCGGTCGTGTCGGGCAGCGCCGCGCCCGTGCGGGTGTCGAACCGCGCGAAGCGCCGGCGTCCGGCGTCGTCGACCAGCAGGCGGCCGGCCGGGTCCAGCGCGACCGCGCGGGGCCGGCCGAAGCCGCCGAACTCCCGCACGAACCCGCCCCGCCACGAGAACTGCACCACCCGGCGGTTGCCGGTGTCGGCGACGTAGACGTTGCCCGCCGCGTCGACCGCGACTCCTTCCGGTGCCTTGAGCCGCCCGGACAGCACGCGCACGAGCGCGCCGTCGCGGGTGAACGCCTGCACGCGGTCGTTGCCGGTGTCCGCCACCCACACGCGTCCGCGGACGTCGACGGCGATTCCGGACGGCGCGCGGAACTGGCCCGGCCCCGAGCCGGGCCCGCCGAAAGCGCGGGGCAGCGCCGCGACTTCACTGGTGACCACGACGCCAGGATCGCCGACCGCGAGCCACGGCGGCCAGTACCGAAAAGAGTGTTCAGCGACTGTTTCGCCGGCGCTCACCAGCTCCACCGCGGGCAGGCCCGCCGCTCCAGGAAGCTGTACGCGGGCAGCGGCCCGATCCAGTCGGCCTGGACGCCGTCGTCGCGGGCCAGCCCGGTGACCGCGTCGCGGACGACGAGCAGGTCGCCCATCCCGACCAGGAACGCCCACCGCTCGTCGGCGGACTCGCCCGCCGGCAGCGACACCGAATCGCGGGCGCGTTCGGCGACCTCGCTGAGCAGCACGTCGGAACGAGCTGCCCGCGCCGCCGAGCCCGGCTCGGTGAACCGCAGGCAGACGTGCACCTCGGCCAGGCCGTCGAGCCGGTCGAGGTCGGCGCGGTAGCTAGCGGCCGCGGGGGCCAGCACCTCGTCCCGGACGGCTTCCTCGTCGTCGGCGACGGTGCCGAACCGGACCGGCAGCACCGGCCCGCCTTCGACGAGCGCGGACACCACCGCCAGGTGCACCGCCGGATCGGGTTCGGGTTCGCCGACGACCATCGCCAGGTCCTCCCAGCACACCGTCCGCGGCGCCCGCGGGTGCCCGGCGCGCACGACGCCGTAGAGCTGCAGCGTCACGGCTGCCCGGGCGTGTTCAGCGGCCGCCGCAGCGCCTCGGCGTACCGGACGCAGGTGTCCATGCCCATTCTCGCAGCCTCTCGGGAATCGGTGGCGTGAACCCGGGAAACGGATTACTCCGAAATTCCGGTCCACCTTTCACTTCGGGCGAGAGACGGTTTCGGCGATTCCGTCATCGCTTTTCCCGTCCCGGCCGATTGCCCACCGTAGCAACGCGCACAACCGCCAGCGGATGATCAACGACACCTGGAATTTCACCGGTTCGCGGGAACGGCTGGGCGATCCGCGGCAACCGGCGGCGGCAAACGGACCAGCGCCGGACACCGTGCGGACCCCCTCGCCGATTTCGCCCGGCAAATCACGATCGGGTAACGTCCACCAGCCGGTACCCCACGCCCCGGACCGTCTCGATGGTACGGGTGCCGAACGGCACGTCGATTTTGCGCCGCAGGTAGCCGATGTAGACCTCGACGACGTTCTCGTCGCCGTCGTAGTGCGCGTCCCAGACGTGGCTCAGGATCTCGTTCTTCGTCAGCGCGGTGCCCGGCCGCCGCAGCAGGAACTCCAGCAACCCGAACTCGCGCGCGGTCAGCTCGATCCGCTGTTGTCCTCTGTGGACGGTCCGCGCGGACGGGTCGAGCCGCAGGTCGCCCGCCTCCAGCACGGCGGGCCGGGCCGGCGCCCCGCGGCGCAGCAGCGCGCGCAACCGGGCGATGAGGACGACGAAGGAGAACGGCTTCGACAGGTAGTCGTCGGCGCCGAGGTCGAACGCGTCGGCTTCGTCGTACTCGCCGTCCTTCGCGGTGAGCATCAGCACCGGCGTCCAGTTTTCGGCCGCCCGCAGGCGTTTGAGCACTTCGTAGCCGGACAGCTCGGGCAGCATGATGTCGAGCACGACGACGTCGTACTCCTGCTCGGTGGCCCGCCAGAGGCCCTCGCGACCGGTGTGCGCGACGTCGACGGTGAACCCCTCGGCGACCAGGCCGCGCCGCAGCGTCTCCGCGAACTCTCGCTCGTCCTCCACGATCAGCAGGCGCACTACTCCTCCTCCGGCAGTTCCAGCACCGGCAGCTCGAGCACGAACCGCGCGCCCGGCTCGTCCGACGCGCGGTAGCACGCCCGGCCGCCGTGCCGCGCTGCGATGCCCGCCACGATCGGCAGGCCCAGCCCGGTGCCGCCGTGCCCGCGCTGGCGCGACGCGTCGAGGCGGACGAACCGCTCGAAGATCCGTTCGCGGTCGGCTTCCGCGACGCCCGGGCCGTCGTCGCTCACCTCGACGACGGCGACGTCGCCGCGCACCGAACTGGCGACGCGGATGCGCGAGCGCGCGTGCCCGCGGGCGTTGTCGACCAGGTTCCGCACCGCGCGCCGCAGCTGGGTTTCGCTGCCGCGCACCTTCGCCGGCCCGGCACGGACCTCGACCTCCAGCGCGCACTCGCCGCGGACCCGCTCGGCCTCCGCGCGGACGATGTCGTCGAGGTCGACCTCGGTGCGCGACGGCCGGTCGGTCGTGTCGTCCGTGCGGGCCAGCATGAGCAGGTCGTCGACGAGTTCGCGCAGCCGCGCGGTCTCCCGGCCGATCACCGGCACCAGGTCTTGCGCGCTCTCCGGGTGCCGCCCGGAGACGTCGAGCGCGGTGCTGATCGTGGACAGCGGCGAGCGCAGCTCGTGGCTGGCGTCCGCGACGAACCGCCGTTGCGCCGCCTGCGCCGACGCGAGCCGGCCGAGCATCTCGTTGAGCGTCACGGCCAGCCGGTGCACCTCGTCGCCGCCCGGCGGCAGCGCGACGCGGGCGGCGAGGTCGCGCGTCGAGATCTCGGCGACGGTCCGGCGCATCCGCTCCACCGGCCGCAGCGCCGAGCCGACCGCGCGGTAGACCGCGAGCCCGGAGATCGCCAGCAGCGGGATCGCGATCAGCCCGAGCAGCAGCGTCAGCCGGGTCGACGCCTCGGTCACCGGCTCCAGCGAGCGCGCGGAGACCACCGTGTACGGCCCGCCCGGCCCGTTGACCTGCTGCGACACGACGCGGTAGTCGTCACTGTCGCCGTTGAGCCCGAGCGGGAGGGTTTCGATGGTCTCCTGCCCGACGGCCGGGCGGGCGGCGGTCAGCGGCGGGTGCCCGACGATCGCCGGGTCGCTCGCGATCGGCACGCCGCGCGCGTTGAGCACCTGGGTGACGGCTTCGGTGTCGCCGGTGCTGGCGACGTCGGACGCGCTGAGGTCGCGCGCGCCCTCGCGGACGAGCTGGATGGCGACCTGGCGGCCGGTGCTGCGGGCACTCTCGGTGACGCTGCGGTCGAGCGACTCTTCGAGCAGCACCACGACCACGGCGAGCGCGGCCGCGATGGCCAGCGCGAGCGCGAAGACGGCCACCGCGGTGGTCCGCATCCGGACGCCGGTCGCGGCGATCACGCTGCCCAGTTTCACCAACTCAGCGTAACCGGCCATCACGACGTCCGGCGGCGGCGCGCGAGGCGTTCACCGCGCAGGCGGTCGACTTCGGGCAGTTCGAGGGGCGGCAGCGGGTACCCGGCCGTCCAGGTCAGCAGGAGGTCCGCCAGCGCGGGGTTGCGGGCGAGCGCCGGGCCGTGCAGGTAGGTGCCGACGATGTGGCCGGTCACCGCGCCTTCGGTGCCGTCGCCGTTGCCGGTGCCGCGCACGACTTGGCCGAGCGGGTCGCTGCCGGCGCCGAGCTTGCTGACGCCGAGGTGGTTCTCGAAGCCGGTGAGCGGCGCGTTGTCCAGGATTTCCGAGGATGTCGCGACCAGCTCGGAGACCGCGCGGCGCTCGCCGGGTTCGGTGGTGACGTCGAGCAGGCCGAGGCCGTCGTGGTCGACGCCGTCGAGGCCGCGGAAGCGGGTGCCGAGCACCTGCAGGCCGGCGCAGACGCCGAAGACCACCGCCTCGGGGGTCAGGGCCCGCCGGTGCTTCCGCAGGTGGGCCGCGGCCAGGGCCTGGGCGCCGTCCTCGCCGCCGCCGAGCAGGTAGAGGTCCAAAGTGGACGGCACCGGCACGCCGAGCCCGACCGGCACGACCTCGGCTTCGATCCCGCGCCAGCGCAGCCGCTGGCACAGGACCTGCGCGTTGCCGGTGTCGCCGTAGGTGCCGAGGACCTCGGGCAACAGGAGTCCGATGTGGACGATCGAGTCACGCACCGGGCAGCCTGCCGACCAGCTCGCGGAAGGCGGTGTAGTTGGCGACGAGCTCGACGCCGCCGGGCGGCAGCGCGTCGATCGCGGCGACCGGGTCGGGCTCGGCCCAGTGCGCGACCTCGGCGTAGCAGAGCCGCACGGCGAGGTCGGCACCACGCTCGCCGGTGACGACGACCTGGCGGCCGCGCAGCCGTTCGAAGTGCACGTCCCAGAGCCAGGACAGGTCGCGGCCGTCGGCTTCCTGGGCGTTGACCGCGACGACGACCGGCGTGTCCTCGTCGAGCACGCGCAGCGTTTCGGCCCAGCCGGCCGGGTTCTTGGCGAGCATCAGCCGCACGGAGTGGCGCGACCGGCGGATCGTCCGGTAGCGGCCGCCGATGTCGGTGATGGTCCGCAGCCGGGCGGCGGCGGTGTGCGGCGGCACGCCGAGCCGGTGCGCGGCGGCGAGCGCGAAGGCGGCGTTCGCGCGGTTCGCGTCGCCGGGCAGCCGCAGGTCGAGGTCGACTTGGCGGCCACCGGGCGTGCGGACGAGGTCGCCGTCGAGGGTCCAGGCGGGCTCAGGGCGGGCGAGCCCGCAGGCGCAGCTCCAGTGTTCTTGGGCGTGTTCGATCAGGCCGTCGCAGCGCGGGCAGGCGGTCGAGTCCCCGGTCCAGCGGCGGCCGGTCCCGACCCAGAGCGGCGGCTTGGCGGCCGCGGTCGCCGCGGAGGTGACGAGAACGTCGTCGCAATTGGCGACAATCGTGGTTCCGGGATGTCCGGCGATCGCGGCGCGCAGATCGCGCTCGGTCGAGCGAACCTCGCCGACGCGGTCGAGCTGGTCGCGGCTCAGGTTGAGCAGCACAAGCACCGCCGGCTCCAGCTGCTCGGCAACCCAGGGCAGGTAGGTCTCGTCGACTTCGAGAACGGCGTAGGGCGCTTCGGGGCTCGCGGCGAGTGCGGCGAGGACGCCATCGGGCATGTTGGCGCCGTCGCTGTTGGCGGCGACTTCGGCGAGCGCTTCGAGGGCCCGCGTGATCATCAGGGCGGTGGTGGTCTTGCCGTTGGTACCGGTGACGAGCACGACCGTGCGGTCCCGCCCGAGCGCGCGAAGGGCTTTCGGATCGAGCGCGAGAGTGACGCGGCCGCCGATGACGCCGCCTTGGCCGAGTCCGGCGTGGCGGGAGAGCCAAGCGGTGATCCGGCCGGCGGTCACGGACGCGCGGGTACGAAGGGGGCGGCGGTCGGTCACCGGCTGGATGGTGCTCGGTGGGCGCTGTGAGTTCGCTGAGTCCGTGACCCGGGCCACCGAGCCCCGCCGGCAGTGCCGGGCGGGATGTCCTGAATGAGTCATTCAGGTCTGCGGGGGTCCTGAATGACTCATTCAAGACGTTCGGCGACGGTCTCTACTCCCTTCACAACCCATTCACGAATCTGAATCCCCCGCCGTCGAACTTGTCGAACGACCCCGTCCCAAGCTCCGCAACCGCCATAGGTAGGAAACTTAACCATCGGAGGTTGTACCAATTAGCCCGCGCAAGTAACCGCATTCTCCGAGTCTGACTCTGAGACGTTTCAAGATCTTCCACACATACATCGGAGGTGTTACCGTCCAACCCCACCCAGCGGAAATGCGTACCGCTGAGCGGAAACCGGGAACGTCCAACGGAGGGCAACGTGGGACCGGAGCGCGCACTGGAGAACAGCGGAACTCTCGAACGCGGACTCGCGGTGCTCGAGCACGTGGGTCGGCACCAGGAGATTTCCACCAATGCGATCGCGCGGCAACTGGGGCTTTCCCGCAGTGCCGCCTACCGCATCGTCGGCACCCTCAAGAGTCTCGAATACCTCGAAGCCGACCAGGTCACCGGTCGGGTGCGGCTCGGGACCCGGCTCGTCGAACTCGGGGCGCGGGCCATGGCCGCCACCGATCTGCACCGGTGCGCGCCTCGGTACCTCGCGTCGCTCGCCGAACGGTCCGGGGAGACCACCTACCTCGCCGTGCCCGACAACGACACCATGGTCTACGTCGCCACCGAACGCAGTGCCAGCGCCGTCACCCTCGCCTGCCGCCTGGGTACGCGCCGGCCGCAGCACGCCACGTCGCTCGGGAAGGCCTGGCTCGCTGCGCTGCCCGAAGCCGACCGGGCCGAGCGCGTCCGGCGGATGAAGCTCGACTCCCTCACGCTCAAGACGATCAACGACCCGCTCCGGCTGCTCGACGACCTCGCGCGGACCAGCCGCCGCGGCTGGGCGGTCGACGAGGTCGAGAACGAGCCGGACGTCGGGTGCGTCGCCGCCGCCGTGCGCGATCACTCGGGCCGGCCGATCGCCGCCATCAGCATCGCCGGGCCGGCGCCGCGCGTGCTGCGCCGCCTCGACGAGCTCGGGGCCTCCGTCGCCGGAACCGCCGCCGCCCTGTCGCTGCGGCTCGGATACGTCCGGGGGCAGCGGGGATGACCTGGACACAGGACTACCAGCCGGCGGGCGGGTTGTGGGTCTCCGCGCTGCTCGCCGCGCTCCCGATCATCGTGCTGCTGGTCGCGCTCGGCGTGGTCCGCTTCTCCGCGCACCTTTCGGCGGCGCTCGCGCTCGTCACCGCGCTCGGCGTCGCCCTGCTGCTGTACCGGATGCCGGCCGCGCTGGCGTTCGACTCCGCGGCGATGGGCGTGGTCTTCGGCGTGTGGTCGGTGGCCTGGATCGCGTTCCACGCCGTCTACTTCCACAACGTCACGGTCGCGACCGGCCGGTTCGACGCGATCAAGCGCGTGCTCGCCGGGTTCAGCGAAGACCGGCGGCTGCAGGCGCTGCTCATCGCGTTCGGCTTCGGCGCGCTCCTCGAAGGCGTCGCGGGCGGCGGGTCGCCGATCGCGATCACGGCGGCGATGATGGCCGCGCTCGGGTTCCCGCCGGTGAAGGCTGTCGTGCTGGCGCTGCTCGCGAACACCGCGCCGGTCGCGTTCGGCGGCCTGGGCAACCCGCTGATCGTGCTCGGCCGGCTGACCGCGCCGATCATGCACCTCAAGCCGGACCAGGCGACCGAGCTGTTCTCGGCGGCCGTCGGCCGTCAGGTGCCGGTGCTCGCGCTGATCATCCCGGCGTTCCTCGTTGTGGTGCTGGCGGGCTGGAAGCGCATGCTCGAGGTGTGGCCGGCGGTGCTGACCGCCGGGCTCGCGTTCGCGGTCATGCAGTTCGTCGTGTCCAACTACATCAGCGCCAGCCTGGTCGACGTCGTCGCCGCGCTCACCGCGATGGCCGCGCTGTGGATCCTGACGCGGTTCTGGCAGCCGGCGTCGGTGTGGCGCTTCGAAAACGAGGAAGCCGCGCCGAAGAGCCTGGGCGCCGCGAAGGCCGAGCGCGGCGCGCTCTACGCGTGGATGCCCTACATCATCCTGATCCTGGCGATCTTCCTGTCGCGGATCGGCACGATCTTCAAGAACCTCCCCGCCTGGCTGGACCTGACGAAGCTGCTGCACAAGGCGGATTGGATCTTCGCCTGGCCGGGGCTGCACAACCACGTCGTCCAGCACCCGCCGATCACCGCGAAGGACGCACCGTACGCGGCGACGCTCACGGTGGACTTCCTGTTCTCGCCCGGCACGATCGCCCTGATCGCGGCGGTGATCGCCGGGTTCGCGATGGGCGGCCGGGCGGGGTTGCTGGTCAAGACGTACCGCAAGACGCTGCACCAGATGCGCTGGGCGCTCGCGACGATCTTCATGATCCTGGCGATCGCGTTCGTGATGAACTACTCGGGCGCGACGCAGACGCTCGGCCTGGCCCTGGCGACGACGGGCGCGGTCTTCCCGCTGTTCTCGGCGTACATCGGCTGGCTGGGCGTGTTCCTGACGGGGTCGGACGCGTCGACGAACAGCCTGTTCGGCCCGATGCAGGTGATCTCGGCGCAGCAGCTGAACCTGAACCCGATCCTGGCGGGCGCGACGAACACGTCGGGCGGCGTGATGGGCAAGATGATCTCGCCGCAGAACCTCTCGATCGGCGCGACGGCGATCGGGCAGAGCGGCAAGGAGGGGTCGCTGCTGCGGCAGACGTTCCTGTGGTCCCTGCTGCTGACCGCGGTGGTCGGCGTGATTTCCCTGCTGCAGGCGACGATCCTGACGGCGATGATCCCGTCGCCCTAGGCTGGGCGGCATGAGCTCTGATGGTCTGGCGTCCTTCGGGTACGAGCTGGGTCTGCTGAAGCGCGTCCGCCGGTCGGGCTGGTGGCACGCGGGGGTGCGCGACCCGGAGTCGGTCGGCGAGCACAGCCTGCGGACGGCCCAGCTGGCGGCGCTGATCGCGGCGGAGGAAGGGGCGTCGCCGGAGCGGGCGGCGTTCCTGGCCGTCTGGCACGACACGCAGGAGACCCGGACGGGTGATCTTCCGCTGACGGCCGTGGACTATCTGCGCAAGCCCGAGCCTCGGGAGATCACGGCCGACCAGACGGCGTCCCTGCCCGACCGGTCGCGCTCGCTCGTGCGCGAGGCGGTGGACGAGTACGAGACCCGCTCGTCGGCCGAGGCGTTGTGCGCCAAGGATGCCGACAAGCTGGAGATGCTGCTGCAGGCGCTGGAGTACCGGGACATCGGGGTGCGGCCGGTCGACGAATGGATCGAGTCGGCGCAGAAGGGGCTGACGACGGAGACGGCGAAGAAGATCGCGGAAGCGGCGTTGACGCTGTCCCCGATGGCCTGGCGGCATCGCTAGTCGCTCATCGCCGCGGAGCTGATCGTCCCGTCCGCGACGCTGTGCCCGATCAGGCTGTGCGCCTGGCGGAACCGCCCGCGCGACTGGGCAAACAGGTAGCCGTCGGCAGGACCACGGCGATGATGATTGCTTCGAGCCACGCCAGCGCAGTCAAGTTCACGCACACCGCCACGGCGAGCAGCGGCAGCGGCAGCGGCAGCGGCAGCGGCAGCGGCAGCGGCAGCATGATGGCGTCGCGGAACTCGCTCTCCGCCTTGAACCGGCTGTACTCCGCGAACAGCTCGGGCTTCGCGACGATCAGCCGAGGTGACACGTGCAGGACCTCGCGCACCGCGTCGATCGCGATCCGGTCCACCTCGTGCGGGTTGATGCCGCGCGGCGTGGCGTCGGAGATCAGCTGCTCTTGGCGCTGCCGCCGCCGTGAGCCGCTGCAGGTAAGTGTGGCTCAGCCGCCCGTCCCGAACAGCTCCAGCAGCTCCAGCGCCGGTTTCCCCAGCAGCCCGGCCGCCGGCGGGTGGTAGTGGCCGATCAGCAGCCAGCCGGCGCAGAACCACATGTAGCCCGCGACCAGCGCACTGCGCACGTCGCGGAAGCCGGGCAGCAGCGAGGCGAGCACGGCGTCAGCGACCCACCGCCGTCGCGCGGTCCAGGAGCAACGCTCGCTCCCGGGCGTTCTCCGTCATCTCCGCCGCCCGTCTGAACTCCTGCTCCGCCTCCTCGAGCCGGCCCAGCTTCTGCAGCAGGTCGCCGCGGACGCTCGGGAGGAGGTGGTAGTCCTTCAGCGCCGGCTCGTCGGCCACCGCGTCGACCACCTGGAGGCCCGCCGCCGGGCCGTACGCCATCGCCACCGCCACGCCGCGGTTCAGCTCGATCACCGGGGACGGCTGGAGCTTGCCGAGCCCCTCGTACAGCGCCGCGATGCGGGCCCAGTCCGTCTCGTCCGCCGTCCGGGCGCGGGCGTGGCACGCCGCGATCGCCGCCTGGGCGGAATACGGGCCGTACGCGCCCTCGGCGATCTGCTCGGACAGGGTCAGCGCCGCGAGGCCGTGCTGGATCAGGAAGCGGTCCCAGCGGGTGCGGTCCTGGTCGAGCAGGAGCACCGGTTCGCCGTTCGGGCCGGTGCGGGCCTTCGCGCGCGACGACTGCAGTTCCATCAGCGCGACCAGGCCGTGCACCTCGGACTCGCCCGGCATCAGCGCGGCGAGGACGCGGCCGAGGCGCATCGCCTCTTCGCAGAGCGCCGGGCGCATCCAGTCGTCGCCGCGGGTCGCCGAATAGCCCTCGTTGAACACGAGGTAGACGACCTCGAGCACCGAAGACAGCCGGGCGACGCGCTCTTCGCCCTCGGGCACCTCGAACGGGACCTTCGCCGCCGCGAGGGCCTTCTTCGCCCGGACGATCCGCTGGGCGATCGTCGACTCGCGGACGAGGAAGGCGCGCGCGATCTCGTCGGTGGTCAGCCCGCCGAGCATCCGCAGCGTCAGCGCGACCCGGGCCTGCGTGTTCAGCACCGGGTGGCACGCGACGAACAGCAGGCGCAGGACGTCGTCCTCGATGTGGTCGTCGAGGGCGGCGTCGAAGTCGGGCAGCACGCCCTCGCCGAGCTGCTGGTCGCGGCCGACCTCTTCGAGCTTCTCCGCGTACCGCTCGTTGCGGCGGAACTGGTCGACCGCGCGGCGCTTGGCGATGGTCATCAGCCACGCGCCGGGGTTGCGCGGCACGCCGGACTCCGGCCACTGCTCCAGCGCCGCGACGAGCGCGTCCTGTGCCAGCTCTTCGGCGAGACCGACGTCGCCGCGGGCCATGCGGGCCAGCCCCGCGATGAGCCGCGGCGACTCGATCCGCCACACCGTCTCGACCGTGCTCCGGGTGTCCGCAACCGTCACCCGGTCATCAGACAGGGTGATCGGGCGCGGTGCAACCCACTACTCGGCGATGGCCCGGATCTCGATGACGCCGCCCTTGGCCTCGGGGTTGGGTGCGCGCCGCATGAGCGCGACGACGTCCTCGAGGGATTCGCCGTTGAGCACCCAGATCCCGGCGACGAGCTCCTTCGACTCGGCGAAGGGCCCGTCGATGACCTTCGGTTCGGCATCGCCTTCGAAGAGGACGCGCACGCCCTCCGAGCTCGGGGTGAGGCCCTCGGCGAACACGATCCGGCCGTCGTTCGCCAGTTCCTCGTTGAACCTCGCCATCGTTTCCAGCTCTTCGGTGCTGGGTCCGATGCCGGCCTCCGACTCCGGAGAGGCCTTCACCATACCAGGAACCGCATCAGGACTCCTGGGCGCTCTGCGCGCGAAGCCGGCCCTCCAGCTCCTCGACCTCGGGCGTCATGTTCTCGAAGTCGGACGCCTCGGCGACCCGCCGGATCTCGACGACGCCGGCCTGCCCCTCGGGGTTCGGCATCCGCTTGACCCACTCGACGCACTCGTCGCGGTCGCGGCACTGGAGGATCCAGAAACCGCCGACGAGCTCCTTGGTCTCGGCGAACGGCCCGTCGACGACCTTCGGCTCCTCACTCCCGGAGAACACGACGCGCGCGCCCTGCGAACTCGGCGTCAGACCTTCGCCGGCGAGCAGGACACCGGCCTTGACCAGCTCTTCGTTGAAGCTCGCCATCTCGGCCAGCAGTTCGGCGCTCGGGCCCTGTCCCGCCTCGGACTCTTCGTTGCTCTTGACTATCACCATGAACCGCATCGCGGTCTCCTCTCGGTCGGTCCTGCCTACGCGTCGAACGGCCCCGCCCCGGATCGACAGCTCCGGCAAAAAAGTTTTCGCGCCGGAAAACTAGCAGCTCAGGGTCCTGTCAGCGGGGCAATTCGGACAGGCGGGGGCGCCGGGCCCCGGCGAGTCGGTCTCCGATGCAGTGAATGACTCATTCCTGGCGCCGGATGCCAGGAATGAGTCATTCACTGCGTTCACACCGAGCGGTCGACCCCGTGAGGCCCCGGCTAACCTGCCGTCGTGGCGGTACTCCCCGACGACCTCTCCTCCGCGCTCGACGACGAGCTGGCCCGGCACCCCGTGCCGCGGCTCGCGCAGTCGGTCGACCGGCTCAGCACGCGCTACCGCCAGGGTGACGCGGCGACCTCGCCCATCCTCAGCTCCGAAGCCGACGTCGCCGCGTACGCCGGCTACCGGATGCCGGCCACCTACGCCGCCGTACACGCTGTGCTGGCCGAAGCCGCTTCGCGCGCGCCCGGCTTCGAGCCGCGTACGCAGGTCGACGTGGGTGGTGGCACCGGGGCCGCGGTCTGGGCGGCCGCGACCGTGTGGCCGTCGCTGGTTCGCTGCACGGTCCTGGAGCAGGTCCCCGGCGCCATCGGCCTCGGCAAGCGGCTCGCCGCGGGGGCCAAGAACGCGGCGGTCCGGGACGCCGAGTGGCGGCGCGGGCTCGTCGACCCGGCCGCGCCCGCGCCCGAAGCCGACCTCGTCACGCTGTCCTACGTGCTCGGCGAACTGCCGGACGCCACCCGCGACGACGTCGTGCGCTGGCTGGCGGCGAAAGCCGGCGCGGTCGCGCTGATCGAGCCGGGCACCCCCGCGGGCTACGAACGGATCCGCGTCGCCCGCGCGCGGCTGATCGAGCTGGGCCTGCACGTCGTCGCGCCGTGCCCGCACGACGCCGCCTGCCCGATCGTGCCCGGCGAGGACTGGTGCCACTTCTCCGCGCGGCTGCCGCGGTCGGGCCTGCACCGGCGGCTCAAGGCGGCCACCCTCGGGTTCGAGGACGAGAAGTTCGCGTACGTCGTCGCGTCGCGGACGGCGCCGGAGCGTCCGGACGCGCGGATCATCCGGCACCCGAAGAAGCACAAGGGCTGGGTGGCGCTGGACCTGTGCACGTCTTCGGAAGGGCTCAAGCCGGGCGTGGCGGTCTCGAAGAAGCAGGGCCCGAGATACCGCGCCGCCCGCGACGCCGAATGGGGCGACGGCTGGTTCTCCGCCTGATCCGGTGGCAGGGTGTGGGCCCATGGGGAAAGTCATCGCGGAGATCAGCATGTCGGCGGACGGAATCGTCGCCGGCCCGGACACCAGCGCCGAGCACCGCCTCGGCAAGGACGGCGATCTGCTGCACCAGTGGCTGTTCGAGGGCACCGACGCCGATGCCGCGGTCAGCACCCGGCTCTTCGACGGCACCGGCGCGTTCGTCGTCGGCCGCACGATGTTCGACGCGGGTGTGGAGCCGTGGGGCGACGACGGCACCTTCAAGAAGCCCGTCTTCGTCGTCACCAGCCGGCCGCGCGAGCCCTTGGTCAAGGGCCCGACGACGTTCACGTTCGTCACCGAGGGCCCGGAAAGCGCACTGCGGCAAGCAAAAGCCGCGGCGGGCGAGGGGAACGTGGTGCTGATGGGCGGTGGCACGACCCTGCGGCAGTACCTGCTGGCCGGGGTGGTGGACGAGCTGCGCCTGCACGTCGTCCCACTGCTGTTCGGCTCCGGGGTCCGGCTGTTCGACGCCGAGGTCGGTGCGCACGTCGAGCTCGAGCGCACCGGCGTCGAGGAGACGCCGAACGCGACGCACCTGACCTACCGGGTGCTGAACTAGGGCATCCGCACGGTCCGCAGGAACGCCGGGAGCAGCCACGGCCGCGGTCCACCGATCCGCACGCCACCGCTCAAAACCGCCCGCGTGCGGGAAATCCGGCCGAACATCATCGGCACCAGCACCGCCGGGTCGAACCGCAGCCGTACGTCCGCTGTCCCGTCCGGTTCCTCGAAACGCAACTGCCCGTGCCGCAGTGCCAGCACCGCCGGGCGAGTGTGCGCCGACCGGAACTCGACCGCGATCCGGCGTGGGGACGGTGTCGCGTCGTCGAGCAGGCGGCCCATGTCGTTGCGCACCATGCCGAACAGGAACAGCTCCAGGAACAACGCCTCGTGGGCCGCGGGGATGGGCCATGGCCGCCGGGTCGCCCGGGCGATGTCGAGGCCGTGCAGCAGCATTTCGTTGACCAGGTGGGCGAGCACGCCGGCGACCGGCACGCGCGAGCCGCCCAGCCACCACACCGGCTTCTCCGGGTCCAGGTCCGCGCTGATCAGCAACACCTCAGCGATGTCCGCGCGCAGCCGCTCGGCCAGCCGGGCGGGGTCGCGTTCCGGGTACAGCTCGAGCGCGAGCGCGTTCATGTCCGAGATCGTGTCGACGCTGGCCGTGCCGATCGGCTCCTTCAGGCCCGGCAGCGGCAGCGGGCCGCCGTCGCCGCGGATCATCGACGTGTACATCAGCGCGATCATCCCGACGTGCGCCGCCGTTTCGGCGATCGTCCACCCGCCGAGCGACGTCACGTCCCCGTGCCGCACGCCGGCCACCAGGTCCGCGAACCGGGCGCCGGTCTCCGGCAGCGCGGCGCGCACCGCCTCCCACTTTTCGAGCGTCACGCAGTCGACGGTAGGAGGCCGGACGGCCGTTCGGGTCTCCCACGGTGCGGAAGTCTCCGGCTCCACCGTGAGTAGCAGACATCGCAGCGGTAACCGGCCGGTCGGGGGGCGTGCCGGCCGGTTACCGCCGCATGGAGGAAGAGGGGCCCCCACGCCAGGAATGACGCGCGACCCGCGGCTTCACCCGATCGAGTGACGAAAGCCGCTCTAGGCCGGGTCGGCGAGGATGCCGTTCACGTACGAGCCCGGGTGGGTCGCCGCGTCCTGGCGCAGCACCGGGAGGTCGGCCGGCCACTCCGCGGTCAGCGGCGAAGTCTGGCCCGGCGGGATCGTGTTCAGCCTTGTCGGCGTCCACGACGCGCCGCCCTCGGCCGGGGTCAGCACCGTGATCGTCGCCGACGCCGTCGTCCCCGCGGGCACCTCGTTGTACTTCACGCCGTTGTCGACGCGCGGCAGGTGGTACACCGGGCCGAACGTCGCGTCGTCCGGGCCGACCAGGTCGACGCCCGGTACGCCGTACAGGCCGCACGTGTGGTCCGAGGTGTTGCGGTAGGTCAGCGGGATGTCGACCTGACCCGGCGCGTCGGTCTTCTCGGCCGGCTTGCCCAGCAGGACCTCCAGGTCCGCCGTCGTGCAGCGCGGCGTGCTCACCGCCGCCGGGGCCACCCCGCCCCCGGACCCGCCGGCCGCCGGCGTGGGAGCCGCGGAAGTAGCCGCCGTCGAAGTCCCGCACGCCGCCAGCGCGAAGGTCCCCGCCACCGTGCCGATCCCCATCAAGATGCGCTTCATGACATTCCTCCCGGTGTCGGAAAAGCTCAGCTGCTGACCGGCGTGACCCGCACGGTGTCGCCCTTCAGCGGCGCCCCCGCCGGCCACTCGACGCTCACCGGCTGGCCGTACGGCCCGGTCGGCAGGTCGAACGTCACGAAGTTCGGCGCGGCCGAAGGCGCCGCCGCCGAGCGCTGCACGATCCGCGACACGGCCGGGTGCCCGGAACGCAGGTTCACCGGGACCGCCTCCGAACCGTCCGGCGTCGCGGTGACCGGCAGCCGCTGCCCGCCGGCGATGAAGGTCAACGCCGTCGGCGCGCCCTCGAGCTTGCAGTTCGTCGTCGGCGAAGCCGCGGTGTAGGTGAGGACGTAGGCCTCGTGCCCGGCGGCGTGCGACGTGTCGGGCGCCACCGTCACGTGCACGTCCGACGCCGCGCACAGCGTGTCGCTCGGCATGGCGTTCGCGGCCCCGGCCGTCAGGACCACCCCGCCCGCCGTCAGACCCCCGACGATCAGCGCGATACCAGTTCGCTTCATGGTCATCCTCCCTCGTGCCGTGATCAACTGGACTCACTGGGAAAGATGCCCGGCGGCCCTCCGGGGATGCGCCGCGATGGGGTCGATCACCAGAAAGCAACCCACGGCGACGTCAGACGTCAAGACAATTGTCAACCACGGCCGAAGCACACGAACGGCATCAGCGGTTCCGCCTGGGCCGCGTCGGCCAGGGCCCGCGCGGGAGGCGTGCCCGACGAGAGCGCCCGGTGGTAGGCCAGCATCACGCCGCCGGCCGTCCGGTCGTCGACCCGCGCCACGCTCGACACGACCGTCCGGCTCCCGCCGTAGAGCAACGCCGCCGTGAAGCCGAGGACCTCGTCGCCGTCGCGGACCACCGCCTGACCGACGTCGCACGACGACAGCACCACCTGCTCCGGCGCCGTCGAAAGCTGCTGGACGTCGTACGCCATCAGCGGCCCGTCGGCCAGGTTCAGCCGGGAGAACAACACGTTCTCCTGTTCGTGGTGGCCGTGGGCGGCGAAGTGCGCGAGGCGGCAGCCGTCGAACGCCTTGAGCGTCGCCGCGACCGTCGCGTCCGGCCCGGTCAGCACCTCGGCCTCCGGGTAGAACGGCGCCAGCAGGGAGACCTCGGTTTCCGCGTGGGTCAGGTCCGAGCCCGCCACCAGCAGCGGTGCCCCGGCCGCGCGGCGCGGACGGCGGCCCGCGTCGAGCCAGGCCGACGACGACGGCGTGACGGTCACCGGGCGGCCGCGCACCGTGGGCAGCAGCCCCCACGGGATCGCCGAAAGCGCGCCCGTCGGCACGACGACGACGTCGAGGTCGCCGAGCCGGGAAGCCAGTGGCGCCAGCAGGATCCCGTCCAGTGCGGTGACCTGCGTCCGCACCGAACGGCGGATGACCCGGTCGAGCTGGGCGGGGAGCTGGCGCCCGCACAAGGCGTCGAGGTCGCTGTGCAGCCGCGCGACCGGTTCGGCGACGGCCGACGCCGGGCCGAGCTCGATCAGCGCGACCCTGTGGTTCGCGATCACCTGCGCGCACAGCGCGCCGTGGTCGGCGAGGAAGCAGACCAGCGCGCTGCCGGTTTCGGCGAGCTCGTCGCCGACCTCGCGCAGCCGCGCCTCCGGGTGGTCCACGTCGGTGCCCTCGGCCTGCCAGCCCTTGGCCCGGATCTCGCGTTCCAGGGCGGCACACCGCTTCACGGCCTGGGTGTCCGGCTTCCCGGACAGCTCGCCCGCGCGGATCTGCATCGAGAGGTACCGCAGCTCGGCGACGGCGTCGACGGTCTCCGGGTGCGCGGGCGGCCGCACCGGCCGGAACCGGAACGCCTGCGCGCGCGAGCGGTCGAGCCACCGGAAGACGACGCCGGGCGAGCGCTGGGCCAGCGCGGCGGCGAGGCCGGCGTCGGCGAGTTCCTTGCCGAGTGACGTCGTCGCGGTCTGCAGGTCGATGCTGCCGAAGCGGCCGCGGTGCCGTTCCAGCTGCGCCAATCCGGCGCGCGCGTTGGCGAAGGTGATGCGCCGGTCACCGCTCGCGGCACCGAGTTCGGCCAGCGCGAGCCGCCGGACCAGGCGGTTTTCCAGCGGCGCGGCCCGGCGGTCGCGCGGGGCGATGCCGGTGCGGGCGCCGTCGAGGTCGCCCAGGGCGATGCGCGCACGGGCGGCGAGCAGCGCGGCGATTTCGGCGTCGTTGCGCAGGCCCAGCCCGGTGAGCCGGCCGGCCAGCGCGGTCGCTTCGGCGGCGACGCGCGCGATCCGCCGTCCGGCCGCGAAGTCCGCGCGCAGCACGGTCAGCTGGGCGACCGCCGCCCAGGTTTCGTTGCCGCGGCGGCGAAAGCGGCGTTCGGCGCGCCCGGCCCAGCTCCGCGCGGCCGCCGGATCGCCGCTCGCGAGCGCGGCCAAGGCGCGCGTCAGCTCGGCTTCGGCGTGTTCCTGGTTCATCCGCAGGCGCGGGAACTGCTCCAGCGCCGCGTCGAGTTCGGCGGCGGCTTCCTGCGGCACCCCGGCGGCGAGCAGCGCGCGGGCCTTGTCGACGGCCAGCACCGGCAGCATCCCGACGCTCTGTTCGGCGTAGAACCCGCTCGCCGCGTCGAAGTCCCGCAGGGCACCCGGGATGTCGCCGGTGAGCACGCGCGCCTGGCCGCGTCCGTGCGCCGCTTTGGCGAAGATCCGCTCCAGGCCTTCTTCCGAAGCCTGGCCGGCGCCGATCTGCTCGCACTGGTCGAGGTCGGCGAGCGCGAGCCGGACGCGCCCGGCGTACTGGTGCAGCATGGCGCGGTTGAGCAGCGTGCGGGCGAGCACGACGAACTCGCCGGCCTGCCGCAGCAGCGGGACCGCTTCGTCGAAGCACGTCAGGGCCTCGTCCATCCGGCCGATCAGGATGAGGACGAGACCCCGTTGCTGGCGCAGGATCCCGCGCCCGGCGTCGGACACCAGGACGTCGGCTTCGTCGAGCAGCGCGAGCCCCCGGGTGCTGTTGCCCAGCGCGGTTTCGACCGCGGCGTACGTGCCGAGCACGCGCGTGGCGAGGTCGGGCCACGCCGGCCAGTCCGGCGGCGGTTCGGTGGCGGGCAGGCCGAGAAGCCGCGCGGCGGACCGGATCAGGCGGCCGCCCACGACGGGCTGGCCGTTGTTGGTCGCCGCGACCGCACGCCGATGCAGGTCGCGCACCCGGTCTTCCGCCCTCGGCGACGCGACCACAGGCTGCCCTCCCGGCCGGGGCCGTCCCCCTCGGCTGAGAAGGACGTCCCGGATCGTACCTCCGGGCCCGGCCGGTCCGGGAGTTCTTGCCGGGTGGGCGGTTTTTCACGCCGGGGCGCGGTATCCGGTGAGCAACCGCGTCAGAGTTCGATGGCCGGGGTGCTCACCGTCCTCGAGCGGCCCAGGGTCCGCACCAGCACCTGCACCATCCCGTGCGGCACCCCGTTCACCGCGAACCGCCCCTCGGCGTCCGAAGTGGTCGTCAAGGGGCCGTTCGCGGTGCGGACCTCGATCGGGTGCTCGGCCGGTGGCGTGAGCCAGCCGTCCAGGCGGATCGTCCCGCCCGGCTCGTGGCTCACGTTCACCATGATCGTCAGGCTTTCGCTGTCGAACGTGATGAGCCGGCCCTGCTCGGCCGCACTGCGCGTGACGGCGAGCCCCTCCTGTTCCCGGATCCGCATCACTTCGAGATCGACGTCCTCCAGCTGGATCGCGAAGCGGATCTGCTCCACCAGCGTTTCGGGCATCGGGTCGGCGTCTTCCCACAGCTCGCGCAGTCCGGTCAGCAACCGGAAGTCGAGCTCGTCCAAGGGCTCGTTCGCGCCGGGTGGTTCGACGGTGGTCACAGCCAATCTCCTTCGCCGTTGGCGAGTAGCTGCTCGCGCAGGCGCGCGAGGCAACGTCCCCTGGTCGGGCCGATACTCCCCCTCGGCATTCCCAGCCGGGCGCCCACTTCGGCGTAGTCCGGCCGGTGCACGAACGCCACGATCCGCAGCAGGCTGCGGCAGCGTTCGGGCAGTGCGTCGACCGCACGCCACAAACGAGCGCGCTGGTCGTCGCGCAGCACCCCCTCCTCGGGTGCCGGTGACGCTTCGGACAGCCGCTCCGGAAGCTCCGGCAGCGGCCGCTCCACCTGGCGCTTTTCCCCCGTGCGCCAGGCTTCCCGCTTGGTCACGGTGATCAGCCAGCCGGTCAGCGCGACCGGCGAGCGGATCTCCGCGAACGAACCGAGCAGGCGCAGCCACGTCGTCTGCACGACGTCGGCGGCCTGATCGGCGTCCAGACCCTGATCCCGCGCGACCTGCCAGAGCAGCGGCGTGAGCAGGGAAACCAGTTCGTCCAGCGCCGCGCGGTCGCCCTCCCGCGCGGCGTCGAACAGTGCCGCTACCCGGCTGTGGTCGGTCTTGGCCACGGTCACAGCGAGCCCAGCGCGCTCCAAGCGCGCTTGACGACGGTGTCGCGGTCGACCGTGGCCAGGTCGCCGGACTGGAACAGGGCCTTGGCGATCTCGGCGGCGGCGAGCGGCGCCGCGAACGACGTCCCGTCCCAGACCGCGAAGCCGGCGCTGTAGTCGTCCGGGTCGAAGGAGTTGCGGCCGGGCAGCTCGTGGTCGGCGGCCGCGCTGCCGCGGACGTCGGCCGGGTAGGTGCTGACGACGCCGGCGCCGGTCGCCCAGCACGTCACCCACGGGCCTTCGTTGGAGAACAGCGCCTTGCTGGTGCCGACGTCCGGGTTGAGCGCGCCGACGCTGATCACCTGCGGGCCGCAGCCGCCGCCGAGCGGCTGGTCGGCGAAGGCCGCCGGGTAGAAGCGGCGGGTGGTCGCGTCGTTGCCGGCGGCCGCGACGACGAGCACGCCGAGGCCGAGCAGGTCCGCGATCGCCGCGCCGAACTGGCCGGTGAAGGCGACGTCCGCCGGGTCTTCGACGTAGTAGCCCATCGAGAGGGAGACGACGTCGACCATGTCCTCGGGCCGGTTGTTCGCCTGCGCGTTCCGGACGCGGTCGGCCAGCAGGTGCAGCGCCAGCAGCACGTCGGCCTCGTACGCGACGCCGTCGCTGTGCACGACGCGGATCGCGAGGGTGTCGGCTTCGGGGCAGGCCTGCCGGATGATGCCGGCGATGAACAGGCCGTGCCCGGTGTCGGTGTCGACGTCGCCGATCAGCGGCTGGCCGGTCGTCGGCGCGTCCCAGTAGTCGGTGAGCAACTGGGTCGGCAGCGTGGTGCCCGCGTCCTGCTGAGCCTGCAGGATCGCGGCCTGGATGTCGGGGGCGACGGTGAGGCCGGAGCCGGCGGGCGGCGGGCCGCTGCGGTCGGCCAGCCCGAACCAGCGGTGCGGGCCGATGCCGGTGTCGAGCACCGCGACGACCGGCCGCCGCTGCGCGGGCTTCTCGCTGCGGAACGGCGGGTCCGCGGCGAGCGTCACCGGGATCCGGTTGGCCCCGTGCGTGCGCCCGTACGAGCTGCCCGCGCCGAACCCGCTGGTCTCCCACGGCGTGCCACCGAGACCGCTGGTCTCCCACGGCACGCCACCGAACACCGGCGAGGTGAACAGCAGGTGCTCGACGGAGACGTGCCGGACGATCTCCGGGTCGATCTCGGGCTTCTCGCCGGCAGCGGCCGACCGCAGCAGCTGCAGGGCCTTCCAGCAGTCGACGACGACGGGGTCGGAGTCCTCGCGGACGTGCAGCAGGGCGCGGACGGGCAGGTCGTCGAGCTGCCGGACGCGGGCGAGCGCCTTGCTGTCGCCGCCGCGGTCGGCCGGCTCGGCGTAGATGCCGATGCGGCCGAGCACGCGGTTGATCGCGGCCAGGGTCTCCTGGTCGCGCAGGTACCGGTGGGGAAGCAGGAAGGTGCCCGGCCGGTAGACAGTGGTGCGAGGGACCGGCTGCCCGGCGGCGACGACCGCCGTCGCCGGGTCGAGCACTCGCGCGCCGTGCCGGTCGAGCAATTGTCTGGGCGGGGTCGGGAGCTCGTTGAGCGTGCTCGCGTCCTCCGAAAAGACTTCAGCTTCCGCGGTCTCGTCCCGCACGAACTTGACGACCATCGGGTCCACCCTCCGCCATTGATCACTGATGGCACCCGGGAAAGACCGGTGAGCCGCCACCGGGATACGACACGGACGTCACGAATGGGTAACGGACGAAGCAAACGGGTGACGACGTATCTGGCGCCCCCGCCTCACCCACTTGGCCGTCCGAAGTCACGAATCGAGTCGGGGAGATCAGCATGGTTCCGCTCCGGGTGAGCGCGCAGGAGGCAGGCCGGCCCGCGCCGGTGCGGGCGCTGGGCGGCGCGTTCACCCCGGAACCCGCGACCGGCGGGGGCAGCTTCACTATGCCGCTCGACCTGCCGCCGGGTCCCGGTGGCCTCGCACCCGCGCTGGCGCTGCGCTACACCACCGCCGCGGCGAACGGCGCCTTCGGCGGTGGGTTCGCGTTGCCGCTGCCGCACGTCCGGCTGGCCGGCGGCCAAGCGCGCTCCGGCGCCGAGGGCCGGCTCAGCCGCCGGGGCGACGGCTTCGTGCTGACCACCCGATCGGGGATCCGCCACGTCCTGGGGACGACCGACGGCGGCCGGTCCGCGGGGTCCGCCTGGTACCTCGAACGGACCGAGGACGCGTTCGGCAACACCGCGGCGTTCGACTGGGTCCACCACAGCGGCCAGGCGTACCTCGCGCGCGTGGCCTACGGACCGTACGAAGTGGATTTCACCTACGAACCGCGGCCGGACGTCCTGCGCTGGGGCCGCGGCGGCACCCTCGTGACGACGGCGCTGCGGTGCGCCCGGGCCGACCTGCGGGTGCCCGGGGACGCGCGGCCGCTGGTCCGGCGGTGGCGCTTCGGCTACGACGAAGACGAAGTCACCGGCGCGTCCCTGCTGACGTCGATCGGGCTTACCGGGTTCGACGTGCACGGCGCCGAGGCGGCCGCGCCGGCGCTGCGGCTGGCCTACGCCCGCACGGAACCGCCGGCCCCGCAGCGGGTTCAGGTCGCCGCGAAGGCCCGGACCGGCGGCGGTGTGCTGCTGCTCGACGACGTCGTGTCCTACTTCTCCCCGGAGCCCGCCGACTTCCCGCGCACCGGGTGGCTGAGCGAGATCGACAACGGGATCGGGCTGCACACGTCGGTCGAGTACGCGACCGTCGAGTCGGTCCCGGTCGTCCGGCGCGTCACGCGGCGCGAAACGGCCACCGGGCAGACGGGCGTGACCGAGCTCGAATACCACGACCGGCGCACCACCGGGTTCGGCCGCGTCGTCCAGGACGAGCTCGGCGACGAGTACGCGCCCACGCTGCGGACCGTCCGCTGGTTCGGCGACGGTGGCCTGCTCGACAAGGAAGAGACCTACGGCCTCGACGGCTCCCCCGAGCAGGACCGGCCCTACCGCCGGGTGGAGCACGCTCGCCGTCCCAAGTGGACGCGCTCGGTGGTGACCGTGTTCGAGCGCCGGGAGCGGCCGGTGTCGGTCACCACGACGGAGACGGCCTTCGACACCGACGGCAACCCGACCCGGGAGGTGGAGACCACCAAGCGGCCCGGGCGCGAACCGGTGGTCCGCCAGACGCGCACGACCTACGCGACCGCCCCCGAGCGCCGGTTCGTCGCCCTGCCCGCCCGCGTGCGCGAGCTGGACGGTGGCGGAAAAGTGTTGTCGGACAAGGTATTCCGCTACGACGAGCGGCCCGACGGCAGCGCCGGGACCCACGGCCTGCTGACCGCGCAGGAGGAGCTGGTGCTCACCGACGCGCTCGTCGCCGACGTCTACGGCCCGATCCTGCCGGACTTCCGCCACCACGGTTACCACCGCCGCCCCGGTGAGGACGGCTGGTGGACGACGACGTTCCACGGCCGGCTCGACACGGTCGCCGGGCTGCGCACCACGACGACCGGCCCGCACGGCCACACCCACGAGGTGCGCTACTCCGCCGACCGGTGCTTCCCCGAGGTCGCCGTCGACCCGCTCGGGAACGTGACGTCGGCGCGCTACGACGTCCGCACGGCCCGCGTGTGCGAGGTGACCGATCCGGCGGGCGCGGTGACCACGGTGACCCTCGATCCGCTGGGGCGCCCCGAAACCGTGGTGCGGCCGGGCGACTCGGCGGAGCTGCCGACCGTCCGGTACCGCTACGAGGGGACGCGGATCACCACCGAGCAGCGGGCGGTGTCCGGCGAGGCGGAGGTGATCGTGACGTCGGAGCTGCGCGACGGCGCGGGCCGGCTGCTGCGGCGCCGGCACGCCGAGCTGCTCGGCGACGTCGTCGACGAGCACCACGAGTACTGCGCGCGCGGCCTGGTGTGCCGGACGAGCCGCGCGTTCCGCGACGGCTATCCCCCGATCGCGCCGGAGGAGTTCCGCTACGACGCGCTCGGCCGTCCACTCGGGACGTCCACATCGGACGACGCGGTGGCCGAGAGTGTCCGAGACCTGCTCGGCCGGGAGATCCGCGACGCGGACGGCGTCGTGCACGCGCGGGACGCGGCCGGCAACCCGGTGGAGACGCGGACCGCGGGCGGCCACACGGTGTACCGCGTGCACGACGCGGCCGACCGGGTGGTTGCGGTGCTGGTCGACGATCCGGGCGGCACCCCGGTCACGAAGTTCACCTACCACGACGGCGGGCTCCCGGTGCCGCTCGAAGCGGGGCCGCACAGCTGCGGGCGGCTGGTGCGCGTCGCCGACGAATCCGGCGTGACGCTGTTCGGTTACGACGCGCACGGCCACCCGGTCGAACGGCGCTGGCGGCCCGCGCACGTGGCCGTCGAGTACCGGCTGGACGTCGTGCGCCGCGCGGACGGGCGACTGTCCGAAGTGGTCTACCCCGACGCGGGCGACGGGCGGCTGACCGTCCGCCACCAGTACGACGAGGTCGGGCGGCTGGTGAGCGTGCCCGGGTTCGTCGACGCCGTCCAGTACGACCTGCACGGACGTCGCACGGCGGTGCACTACGCGAACGGCGTCAGCGAGCACTTCTCGCCGAAGCACGTCATCACGGGCCCGGGCGGCTTGCTGCACGAAGTCGCGCTCCGCGCCCCCGCGGAACCGCGGGCGGGCAGCGAGATCCACGACGCGTTCGGCCGCCTGCGCGGAGTCCACGGCGACGACGGGGTGAACACGCTGTACGGCTACGACCACACGGGCCGCCGGGTTCGCACGCTGGTCACCAACGGCACGCGCATCCGCGAGGTCCTGAGCCCGGACGACCTGTACGCGGTCGAGGACGGCGAGCTGGTGGTCGTGGTGGCGGGCACGGTCCGCGGTTACCCGGACGGCCGGCGCCAGTACCTGCACTTCGACGCGGCCGACGGCGTCGCCTTGGTGACCGACGAGCGGGGTGCGGTGGTCCCGGAAACGCCGTGAACGGTTCCGCCGGCGGGGGTTCGCACGCAGTGAATGACTCATTCCTTGCGCCCAACGCCAGGAATGAGTCATTCACTGCGCCGGGAGTCAGTCGAGCACCGCCAGGTCCAGCCGGCTGAGGCGGTCGGGGTCGGCGAGGATGTCGATCTCCACGATCCGCCCGCCGGCCACCGTGAAGCCCAGCACCGAGAACGGCCGGCCGTCCCGGGTGCCGACCACGCCCGCCGCGCCGTTGACCAGGGCCCGGCGGACCACGCCGCCGCCCGCGCCGAGCCGCGAGAACGTCAGCGCCTGGTTCGCCACCGCCGACGGGCCGCGGACCTCGATCGAGCCGCCCAGGGCCGCGCCGCGGTCGGCGCGCAGCACGACCTCCGGGTCGAGGACCGAGACCAGCGCGTCGAAGTCGCCGCCGCGGGCCGCCGCCAGGAAGGCGTCGACGACTTCGCGCTGGCGGGACAGGTCCGGGTCCGGCGCGACCGGAGCGCCCTGGACCCGCCGCCGGGCGCGACTCGCCAGCTGCCGGGTCGCCGCTTCGGAGCGGCCGACGATCGGGGCGATCTCCTCGAACGGCATCGCGAACATGTCCCGCAGCACGAACGCCAGCCGCTCGCCCGGGGTGAGCGTGTCGAGCACGACCAGCAGCGCGAGGCCGACCGAGTCCGCCATCAGCGCCTCGTGCTCGGGCCCGGCTTCGTCGCGGCTGACGATCGGGTCGGGCACCAGGCCGTCCCACGGCTCCTCGCGCCGGGCCTTGCGCGAGCGCAGCATGTCGAGGCAGACGCGCCCGACGACCGTCGTCAGCCAGCCACCCAGGTTCTCGACGGCGGCCGAGTCGCTCCGGCTCAGCCGCAGCCACGACTCCTGGACGGCGTCCTCGGCTTCGGTCAGCGAACCCAGCATCCGGTAGGCGACGGACCGGAGGTGGTCTCGGTGGGTCTCGAAGCTGCGGGCCAAGAGATCGTCGTTCACGGGCTCGTCCTTTCGCGTACGTCACCACCCTGACGTATCCCAAGGCGACGATGTGACAGATCGGACGGCTACCTGGTCCGTGCGCGACAGCGACTACCGCGTGTCAGCGGCGCCGGCAACAGCACGCCGTACACCACTTCGGTCCCGGTGACGCTGAACGCGGGCGCCAACTCGATCCGGCTCGGCAACGACCGGGCGGCGGCGCCGGATCCGGACCGGGTGTCACTGGGTCAGCTCGCGCAGTACGCGGGCCGGGTCGATGTCGACGGCGCGGCCCGGGTCCCCGCCCGCCGCACTCCAGGCGGCGGACACCCACAGCTCGGCGTAGTCCCCGCGGTCGACGGCGGGCAGCTGCCAGGTGAGCCGTGCGCCGTCGAGCTCGACGGCGCCGGTCAGCTGCGCCGACCAGTACGGCGGCACGTGCTGCCCGATCCTCGAGCAGTACCGCAGCATCTCGGCGCCGGGACCGCCGACGCTCACCGCGGCGTCGGCGGTCTCCACGGTGAAGGCGCCATCACCACCGCGGGTCTCCGCCGGCGGGTCGGTGAGCTCGGCCTGCACGGCGAACTCGCTGAGCGGTTCCCGGGCCAGCACCCGGAAGATCAGCGTCTCCCGGATGACACCGGGCTGCTCGGGTGCGGTGGCCCCGGAGACCACGTCGAGCCGCACGGACCGGTGCCGCCACCGGCACAGCCGCGCCGCCCCGGAGCCGAGCCCCCAGGTGTGGTCGGGTGTCGCGGGCACGTCCCAGCCCCCGACGCGGACGGCGAACCGCACGTCACCGAGCGGCGTGACGACGTCGAGCGCTCGCGGCGGCGTCCGCGACAGGACTTCCGTGTCCAGCATGCAAACATCCTTACCCCGCGCCGGGACCGGCGAAAATGCCCCGCGCGAACGTCACTCGACCGTGGAGATCGGCGTGACGGCCGAACCATTGGTCCAGACAAGTGTTACCAAAAAGAGACCGAAGCACCGCTGAGCGGGAGCTAATTTGTTGTGACTCACAACGAATGCTCGTGGATCCCCAACGGCGGAGGTGTCACGGCGTGAACCGGACCCTGGACAAGCTTCGACGACGCGGCCCCAGGCTCGCGCTCGTCGCATCGGCACTGCTCGTGGCGGCCGGGCTCAGCGCCCCCGCCGCGCTCGCAGCGGACGACTACACACAGAGCGTCACCCAGCTCAGCTCGACGCAGCTGCAGCTCAACTTCACCCCGACGACCCCCGCGGTGTACGTGGACGTCCACTACACCGGCGTGCCGGGCGTCGGCCAGCAGAACGTGCGGATGACCAACGGCTCCGGCACCTGGCGGACCACCGTCAACGGCCTGAGCACCGGGAACACGCTCGACTACTGGTTCACCTACGAGAAGAGCGGCCCGCAGTACGACACCCCGCACTTCTCCTACACCGTCGGCGGCGGCTCGACGACGGTCGCCGCGCCGACGTTCAGCCCGCCCGGTGGCACGTACTCGTCCGCCCAGACGGTGACCATCAGCAGCGCCACCTCCGGCGCGACCATCCGGTACACAGTGGACGGCTCGACGCCGACCGCGTCCTCGCCGCTCTACAGTGGACCGATCAGCGTCCCGAACTCCCGCACCGTCAACGCGATCGCGCTCAAGTCCGGATCGACGACGTCCCCGGTGTCCAGCGCGAGCTACACGATCGGCACCCAGGCGGGCTGCCCGACGCAGTCGGACACCCCGAACTTCGGCCCGAACGTGCGGATCTTCGACCCCGGCATGTCCGCGGCGACGATCCAGGCGCAGCTCGACACCGACTTCAACAACCAGAAGGACACGCTGACCGCGCAGTTCGCGGACCGGCGCGTCGCCCACCTGTTCAAGCCGGGCACGTACAACAACGTGCACGACAACGTCGGTTTCTACACCTCGGTCGCCGGTCTCGGGCAGAACCCCGGTGACGTCGTGATCAACGGCGACGTCACGGTGGACGCCTTCAACGCCTCCGACAACGGCGTCGCGCTGCAGAACTTCTGGCGCTCGGCGGAGAACCTGGCCGTCGTGCCCTCCGGGGGCCAGGAGCGCTGGGCGGTCGCGCAGGCCGCGCCGTTCCGCCGGATGGACGTCCGCGGCGGGCTGCAGCTGTACCCGGCGAGCTACGGCTTCGCCAGCGGCGGCTACATCGCCGACTCGAAGGTGGCCGGCCAGGCCGCGTCGGTGTCGCAGCAGCAGTGGTACACCCGCGATTCTCAGCTCGGCAGCTGGAACGGCGGCGTCTGGAACATGGTCTTCTCCGGCACGAGCGGCGCGCCGGCGAACACGTTCCCGAACCCGCCGGAGACGACGCTGGCCACGACCCCGGTCTCGCGCGACGTGCCCTACCTCTACGTCGACGGCACCGGCAAGTACCGCGTGTTCCTGCCTTCCCTGCGCACCAACGCGTCCGGCCCGAGCTGGGCGAACGGCAGCACCCCGGGCACGTCGGCGCCGATGAGCCAGTTCTACGTCGTCAAGTCCGGTGACACGGCCGCGTCGATCAACAACGCGCTCGCCGCGGGCTGCAACCTGTTCTTCACGCCGGGCATCTACCACCTCAACCAGACGCTCAACGTGACCAAGGCGAACACGACGATCCTCGGCATCGGCTACCCGACGCTGGTGCCGGACAACGGCGTCAACGCGATGCAGGTGTCCGATGTGGACGGCGTGCGGCTCAAGGGCCTGCTCTTCGACGCGGGCACGACGAACTCGCAGGCGCTGCTCACCGTGGGTCAGTCGGGCTCGTCGGCGAACCACGCGGCGAACCCGACGACGGTCCAGGACGTGTTCTTCCGGATCGGCGGCGCGATCGCCGGCAAGGCGACGAACAGCCTGATCGTCAACAGCGCCAACACGATCATCGACCACATCTGGGCGTGGCGGGCCGACCACGGCAACGCCGGCACGGTCGGATGGACCACGAACACGGCCGACACCGGGCTCGTGGTGAACGGCGCGAACGTGCTGGCCACCGGCCTGTTCGTCGAGCACTACCAGAAGTACCAGGTGATCTGGAACGGCCAGGGCGGGAAGACGATCTTCTTCCAGAACGAGATGCCCTACGACGTGCCGAACCAGGCGTCCTGGAACGCGCCATCGGGAGTCGCCGGGTACGCGGCCTACAAGGTCGCGGCGAACGTGACGTCCCATGAGGCGTGGGGTCTCGGGAGCTACTGCTTCTTCGACACGAACCCGGCGGTGTCCAGCTACCACGCGTTCGAGGTGCCGAACACCAGCGGCGTCCGGTTCCACAGCCTGCTGACGGTGTCGCTCAACTACCGCGGCACGATCACGCACGTCATCAACGACACCGGCGGCGTCACGCCTTCGGGCACGGTGCCGGTGAACGTGGTGAGCTACCCGTAACCGGGTGAACAGCGGCCCCCGCACCGGACCCGACCCCGGTGCGGGGGCTGCTGTGTCTTCAGGCGACGTGCAGGATCGCGTCGGCGTTTTCGAGCAGTTCCCGGGTGAGCGGCGCGTACCGGTGGTCGGCGTCGTCCCGGGTGCGGCCGGCCGGGATTTCCGTGGTCAGCTTCCAGGTACCGGTGTCGCGCTGCAGGCGGCCTTCGAAGGTGTCCGCGGCCGGCTCGCCGAGGCCGAGGGCTTCGCTGTGGCCGAGGCTGCCGGCGATGAAGGCGTACCGGTCGCCGAGCCGCGACGCGACGATCGCCCCCGCGCCGGACCCCAGGTGGGCGTTGTGCGCGAACACCAGGGTCCGGCCGTGCGGGGCTTCGACGACGCGGATGTCCAGGAGGTTCCGGGCCATGATGACCGCGCGGGCGCCCGCGAGGCGGCCGATCCTCGTGTCCCGGTCGCCGGGCCGGGCCGACGCCGCGTGGTAGCGCAGCAGATCGAGCCCGGCCAAGGCGTGGATCCGCGCGCGGTCCCAGTCGGCACGTGACGTCGTCTCGACGCGGGCGTCGAGGGCCATGAGCAGGTCGTCCGCGATGACTCGCAGTTCGCGGGCCTCGGGCGACGCGCCGGGCGACGCGGCCGGGTCGAGGATCGCCTCGGAGCGGCTCCACCGCTCGTCTTCCCCGGTCAGTGCCGCGATGTCGACGTCGAGGCCGAGGTAGTCGCGGACGTGTTCGAGGTAGGTCCGCGGGCTGGGCGCGCTGTACATCTCGGTCGGGGCGTCGAAGCCGTGGAAGGCCAGCGGTTCGTCCGCGGTCTCGTTGTACTCACGGATCCAGGCGACCAGCCGCCGATTGGCGTCCAGCTCGCCGAAGCCGTGCGAGAACCCGCCGTCGAGCGCGGCGACGCGGTCGGTCTCCAGCGCGATCGACCGGAAGCCGTGCTCGACGAGCTGGGCGAAGAGGTCGTTCCGCAGCCGCGCGAAGGCCGGTTCGAAGTGGGTCGGCTCGCCGAACGCGAGCAGTTCGGCCGTGAAGTCCGTGAGGTCCATGTGGTTGAATCGTATCCTTGAAGACTCGGTTGAGACCTGCTGACCTCGCGCGTGAGCACGGCATCTCCACGCAGGCGGTCCGCAACTACGAGCGGGACGGCTTCCTCCCGCCGGCCGCGCGCACCGCAAGCGGCTACCGGGTTTACACGGAGGCTCACGCGGCGGCGTTGCGCGCGTTCCTCGCGCTGGTGGCGGCGTACGGGCACGCGACGGCCGGCGGGATCATGACCGCCGTCCACGACGACGACCTCGGCCGGGCCCTGACGCTCGTCGACCGCGGGCACCTGCGGCTGCTCCGCGACCGGGAAACCCTCGATGCGGTGCGCCGGGCGATCGGCGACCTGACGACCGAACCGGCCCGCGAACCGGCCGCGGCCGACTGGTCCATCGGCGAACTCGCGCATCGACTGGGCGTCACCGCGGCGACCGTGCGCGCGTGGGAACGCGCCGGCATCCTGGTCCCGGAGCGCAACCCCGCCACGGGGTACCGGGTCTTCCGCGCGGCCGACGTCCGGGACGCAGAGCTGACCCACCTCCTCCGGCGCGGCGGCTACCCCCTGGAGCACATCGCGACGGTGGTCGGCCAGGTCCGCACGGCCGGCGGCACGGAGTCGCTGGCCGACGCCCTGGAGACCTGGCAGGGAAGGCTCACCGCCCGGGGCGTGGCCATGCTCGACGCGGCGGGCCTGCTCGGCGCGTACCTGCGGTCACGGCCGTGACCTCGGGTGCAGCCGGTCGTACTCGAGCGCGGCCGAGTGCTGGGTGCGCACGCGCAGGGCCTTCTCCTGCTCCTCGTCGTCGGTTTCGTGCAGCCCGAGCTGCACGGCCTGCCGGATCTGCTCGCGGTTGTCGCGCACGACGGCGGAGAAGAAGTCGTCGATCCGCGGGTCGACGAGGACCTCGAGCAGCACGCGGAACGACGTGTCGACGACGGTCCGCACGATCTCGTCGTGGAACGGGAGCCGCTTGAGCTTCCCGAGCTGCGGGTCCTCGGCGATCTTCTCGGCGATGATCGTGCGCAGCTCGGCCTTGTTCCCCTCGAGCGACTTGGCGAGGTTTTCCGGGTAGTTGCCGGTTTCCAGCACCTTGACGACCTCGTCGAGCACGGCGATGGTCACCGGCTTCTTGATGGCCTTGACGATCGGCTCGGACAGCTTGTCGACGAGCCGGTAGGTGAACTGCTCCCCGACGGCCCGGTCCGCCGCCCGCCCGATCCGGATCAGCAGCAGCACGACGCCGATGAACCGGTGCCCGGTGATCACCGGGTGCGCGACCGGGATCATGGCGAACAGCTCGTACCAGTTGCGCACGAGGAACTTCTTGGACCAGCCGCGTTTGCGCCACCGCCACAGGAACTCGGCGAGGAACACGCCGCAGATCCCGCAGTCTACGGAGAACATCACCAGCGCGGCGTCCCGCGCGGGCGGGCTGATCAGCATGAACCCGAGCAACCCGACCGAGCCGGCGGCGAGGACGAGCATGATCCAGTCGTCGGCCCGCACGTTCCCGGGCAGGATCCCGCTGTTGAGCTCCGGCTCGCGCGCGTCGCGCAGAGTGGCCATGCCCGATGATGGCACGCAGGGTGCTGATCAGCCGGTTCGCCGCCCCGGCTCAGCCCCGGCGCACCCGGACCGCCCGGACCGCGAACAGCGCCGTGCAGGCGGCCGCCGAGAGCAGCAACGCGCCGGTCGAGCCCAGCCACCACGGCCAGTCGTGGGTCCACAGGCGATCGGCCGGCCCGGTCTGCGGGAGATCCACTGTGGAGGCTCCGGCGGCGTAGCCCCACCGCGCGGGCGCGAACCAGGACAGCTGGGCCAGCACCGGCCGCCCGGCGACCGGGATCATCCCGCCGCACAGCACGAGCTGGGCCATCACCGTCACGACGAGCACGGGCGTCGTCTGTTCGAGCGAGCGCACCAGCGCCGAACCGAGCAGGCTGAGCAGGCAGGACGCCAGCGCGGTCAGCCAGACGGCGACCGCGAGCTCGGCAACCGGCCGCGACAGCAGGACGGCGTCGGCCGGCCCCGGCTTGACCGTCGTGACGACGCCGACGAGCACCGCGGACTGCACGGCCGCGACCAGCGTGAAGACGAGGGTCTTCGCGAGCGCGTACGCACCGGGCCGCAGGCCGACGGCCCGTTCCCGCAGGAAGATCGCCCGCTCGGCGATCGCTTCCCGCGCCGAGGCCGCCGCCCCCATGAACGCCGCGCCGACGAAGACCAGCACGAGCATCTGCGCAGCTTCCGCCGGATGCTCGGGCACCGACCGCCGCAGACCTTCGTGCCCGGGCACTGCCAAGGCGAGCACAGCCAGGACGACCGGGACGAGCAGCAGGAACAGGGCGTACCCGGGATCGGCGAGGATCAGCCGCAGGTGCCGCGCGGCGAGCGTGCCGACCTGGTGGCCCAGCCCGGCGTGCACGGCCGGCGGCTCGGCGGTCGCCTCGGGCGGCGGCGCGGGCCCCACCGGCGCCGGCTGGTGCGGCGGCGCGGTCCCGGCGACCACGCGCTGGAAGATGTCGGCCCAGTCGGCGGTGCCGAACCGCGCCCGCAGCTCCGCGGGCCGCCCGCTGAACACCGGGACACCACCGGGCGCGAGCAGCAGCACGAGGTCGCACTCGTCGAGGTGCGTGACGTTGTGCGTCACCACCACGACCGTCCGGCCGGCGTCGGCGAGCTCGCGCAGCCGCCCCATGATCTGCTTGTCGAGCGCCGGGTCCAGGCCGGAGGTCGGCTCGTCCAGCATCAGCAGCGACGGCGCGGTCAGCAGTTCGAGCGCGATCGACACGCGCTTGCGCTGCCCGCCGGACAGCCGGTGGATGGGCGTGCGCGCGTGCTCGGTGAGTTCGACTTCGGCGAGCGTCTCGGTTACCCGGCGTCGGCGGGCCGCCGCGCCCGTGTCGTCGGGCAACCGCAGCTTCGCCGCGTAGGACAGGGCACTGCGGGCGGTCAGCCGTGTGTGGACGACGTCGTCCTGCGGCACGACCCCGACGCGCCGCGCCACCGCCGCCCGCTGCCGGTGCATGTCGTAGCCGTCGTAGGTGATGCGCCCGCTGGTCGGCGCGACCTCGCCCGAGAGCACCTTGAGCAGCGTCGACTTCCCCGCGCCCGACGGCCCGACGACGGCGACCAGCTGCCCCGGCCGCAGGTCGAGCGAGACGCCCGACACCAGCGACCGGCTGCCGACGGAGAACCCGACGTCGTCGGCCACGAGCCGGGTGCGTTCCCCGCCGGTGGCGACGAGGTTGTCGCCGTCGACCCGCAGATCGGTGGCCCCGACGGTGATCCGGTCCCCATCGGCGATCGGCGACCGCCCGGCGACCGGGACGCCGTTGACCAGCGTCGGGTTGCGGCTGCCCAGGTCGGTCAGCCGCCACGCCCCGCCGACGCGTTCCAGCCGGGCGTGACGGCGGGAGACCTGGAGGTCACCGAGCACGATGTCGTTGTCGGAGGCCCGGCCGATGGTGATCCGCACCCGGTTGCCGATCCACACGCCGGTCAGCCGGTCGTGGTCGGGGACGTCGGCACCTCGCCGGGCAGGCCCAGCAGCTCCGCGGTACCGAGCACGAGGTAGCTGCGGGAGAAGCTGCTGTCGCTCCCTGACACGCCTTCGTACTGGAACCGCAGCCGCAACACACCACTCACGTCCAGGTCGATCGGCGTCGGCGTGCCGTAGGCGACCGGCTTGTTGAAGATCTCGCGGCCGTCGGCGAAGATTTCCAGCTGCATCTTCAGGGACGAATCGCCCGCGTTGTCGTCGATACCGGCGGTCGCGGTGAACCGGCGGAACCCTTTGGAGATGTTGTATTCGATCGCTTCCGTGCGCGAATCGGACTCCACCCGGGCACCCAGCGAGTGCAGGTAGTTCTTGCCCGCGATGTTGGCGTTCTGGTTGGCTTCCCATTGGCCGCTGGCGGGCTGAGCCGAGTCGAGGTAGACCAGCTGGGCCTGGCGGGCCACCGTCAGCTTCACCGTGTCGCCGATCGCCGCACCGGCCGCCGGGTCCTGCTCGATCACCGTGCCGTCACCGGCCGTCGCGTCGATCTTGTCCACAATGGTCGGTTGGATACCCGGCAGGGCGTCCTGGGCGTCGGCGAGCTTCTTGCCCACGACCTGAGGCATCACGCTGGGCTTCGCCGTCGTGGTCATCGACGGCGAGTCGGCTGCGGACACCGGAACGGCCGCCGCGGAGGTCGGCGCGGCGATCGCCGGGTTCGGAGCACTGTTCTGCGACGGACGGAACACGAACCAGCCACCGGCCAGCAGGGCCAGGACGACGAACAGGGTCAGCACGACCCGGCCGCGGCGACGGCGTTTCGGAGGGGACACGGTCACTCCTGTGCTCATGCTCGGCGACTTGGTCGCGACGGGACGGCGCGGCGGCGGCGCCGGAGTGCCGTAGACGGTCTCGGTGCCCAGGCCGGTTTCGTTGAGGGCCACCGGGGGCGGTGGCGTGGTGAGCGGGAGGACGAGCGGTTCCTTCATCAGCTCCAGCACCAGCCCGTCCAGGATGGTCGAGACCTGCTGAGCCGATTCGGGCCGGTCCGACGGCCGCTTGGCCAGCAGCCAGGCGAGCACGTCCCACAGCTGGTCGGGCACCCCGGCGGGCCGGCCCGGCAGCGCGCTCTCGTGCAGCCGGATCACGGCGAACGTGGACTGCCCGGCGAACGGCGTCACCCCGCAGCACAGCTCGTACAGCAGGATGCCGAGCGAGTACAGGTCGGACGCGGGGGTCGCTTCGAGGCCCTTGCCCAGTTCCGGGGCGAGGTACTGCGGAGTCCCGACGAGCAGCGACCGGCGGCCCAGGTCGGTGGCGGTCGCGAGCCGGGAGATGCCGAAGTCCGTCAGGCGCGGGACGGTCCCGTCCATCAGGACGTTCTCCGGCTTGACGTCGCGGTGCACGACACCGGCCCGGTGCACGGCCGCCAGCGCCGCCGCCACCCCGGCCCCGATGCGGGCGACTTCGGCCGGCAGCAACGACTTCTCCGCGGTCAGCCGGGCCCGGAGGTCACCGCCGCCGACCAGGTCCATCACGATCGCCACGGTCTCGCCCTCGACGACCAGGTCGTGCACGCCGACGAGGTTCGGGTGCCGCAGCCCGACCAGGATGGACCGTTCTTGCAGGAACCGCGCCACCAGCTCGGGATCCTCGACGAGCTCGTCCCGCAGGACCTTGAAGGCGTAGGCCCTCCCCTGCTCGTCGGAGCCGGCGAAGACCCGCCCCATCGCACCCGTGCCCAGCTGGTCACCCAGCCGATATCGGCTGCCCAGCGCCTTTTCCATGTCGAAGACCTCCAGAGCGTTCAGTTTTCTTCGGGACTTTTCTTCCCGAAGAGGTTGTCGAGGTGGGGAAAGAGCTGCCAGACGAGCACCGGCAGCTTCATCAGGAGCCCGGTGACCCAGGCGCGGTTGCGAAGTTCGGCCCGCCAGCCGAGGGCGTCCCCGATCCGCCGCTCGGCCTCGGTGACGAGCGGGACGGCGGCGGCCTTGTCGCCGGTGAGCATGAGCGCGATGCCGAGGTCGAGCTGGGTCCGCATGGTGTCCGGGTGGTGCGGCCCGATCGAGTTCCGCTGCCGGTCGAGCAACGGCCGCAGAATCCCGGCGACCTGGTCGTACTGCTTGAGCTGGGCGTGCGCCTGCGCGGTGGAGTAGCTGAGCCAGTGGTGCAGCGGATGGTGCGTGCCGAAGACCTTGCCCACGCTCGGTTCCAGCTCCGCGAACTCCCGCAACGCTCGTTTCGGGCGGCCGCGCGTGACGGACGTGCGCGCGCACCGGACCCCGGCGGCCAGGGCCAGCGGGCTTTCGCGCCCCAGGAGCCCGGTCAGCTCGTCGCGGGCGGAGCGCAGGTGTGCTTCCAGCGCGTCCCAGTTCTCGTCGCGCACCTTGAGTTCGGTGAGTTCCAGGGACATCTCGGCTTCGGCGTGGACGCCGATCGCCTCCAGCCGCAGCGGGTGCCGCTCGTGGTCCGCCGCGTCGTGCTCGCGGATGATCGCTTCGGCGGTCTTGCGCGCCAGCTTGAGCTCGCCGAAGATGATCCGCAGCCGGGCCAGTTCGAGCCGCGCCCGGGGGTCCGGGTCGTCGATGTCGAGGAACGCGAGCGCTTCCCGGAACCGGCCGCGCATCCGCTTCGCGACCGCCAGGAACACCCGCGCCTCGGGCTCCTCGCCGTCCGGCACCGACTCCGGCCAGATCGGATCCGCTTCCGCGTACCGGCCCAGCTGGTCGAGCGCGCGGGCGCAGGTGAGCCGGGCGCGGAACGCGTCGTCCACGAGCGGGCGGCAGACGTCGACCGCGTCGGCGAAGTCGCCGGCGTCGAGCAGCGCCTCGGCCGCGGCGACGCGGTCGGCCGGGCCGGCGTCCGCGGCCAGGATCCGCTTCGCCGCTTCCCGCGCGGCCACGACGTCACCCTGGCCGCGGAACCAGTCCAGCCCGATCCGCAGCAGCCGGGCCCGCTGTTCGGCGGGCACGCAGTCGTGCTCGGCGAGCGCCGCGGCGTGCCGGTGCAGGCGCCCGGCGTCCCCGTCCGGCTCGAGCACGGCCGAGGCGGTTCTGCGCGTGAGGTCGTCGTCGAGCCCGGCGGCGTCGCGGACCAGGGCGTGGATGTCCCACTCGGTCCCGAGGTGGATCAGCAGCGCGCGCCGGGCCAGCTCGGCCACCGCCTTCTCGACCGGTTCGCCCGGCAGCACGCGCCGCACCAGCTCGGCCGGCACGGGTGCCCGGGAGATCGCCCCGGCGATGCGCAGGATCCGTTGCGCGGTCGGCCGGCAGGACGCCACCGCGTCCGCCAGCACGCCGGTGCCCTTCACCTCGTCCAGGACCTCCGCGAACCCGGCCGCGTCGATCGCGCCCCGGCGGTCACGCAACGCCGTCACCGCGCTCGTCAGGACGATCGGGTGGCCGCCGCACCGTTCGACGAGCCGCCGCACGGCCGCGAGCTCCCCGGGATCGTCGGAGCCGACGATTTCCGTGTACAGCGCGGAACCTTCGTCTTCGGAGAAGCCGGTCAGGTCGACGACGGGCGCGGGCCAGTCCGGGTTGCCGGACCGTGTGGTGAGGACCGTCCGGACGTACGACGTCGGCATGACGAGCTGGTCGAGCACCTCGGCCGGCAGCTCCGACGGGACGTCGTCGATGATCCACAGCTGCGGTTGCCGCGCGGCCTCGATGCGCCGGGCGACGACGGCCCGGACCTGGTCCGGCGGCAGGTCGCCGACGTCGGCGCCCAGGTCGGCCGCGATCGCGCGGACGTGTTCGTTGAACCGGGCGAGCGCGCCGACGGGATCGTCCTGGCCGAACAGGCCCAGCCACCGCACCCCGCCGGAGAAGGCGTCCCGGAAGAGGAACGCGTACTGCTCGGCCAGGCTCGTCTTCCCGAGCCCGGCGAATCCCCGGACGACGGCGAGCGCCGCCGACGTCCGCGGTGTGGTGGCCGGCAGCTCGCGGGCGTGCAGGGCGCTGTGGATCGCCCAGAGCTGGCGGTACCGCCCGACGAACCGCCGGGGCCGCAGCAGCCGGGGCAGCACCGGGGCCGTGCTGCGCACCGAGCCCAGCGGGGTGTCCGCGGCGCGCACCATTTCGGCGATCCGCTGGACGGTGGCCGCGCGTTCCCGGTCGTCCTTCGGCCGGCCGGCGTAAGCGGCGTCTTCCAGTTCGATCGGGGCGATGTGGTTGCCGTCGGACTCGGGATTGACGACGAGCACCCGCCGCCGGGGATCCCCGAGACGCTGTGCCGCGAGGAAGGCGGACGTCAGCTCCCATTGGCAGGCGTACCGCGTCGGGAACCGGCGCGAGTAGTAGGCGAGCAGCACTTTCGAGTCGGCGAGCGCGTCGTCGAGCCGTTCCGTGATGCCCTCGAACCGCCGGATCTCCTTGTCCCGGAAGACCCGCAGCCCGGCGTTTTCGAGGGCGTCCTGGAGCGCGTTCACCTCGACGCTGTCCGCCCAGGTGAAGCTGAGGAAGATGTCGTAGGGCCCGGTCACGCCACACCTCCCGCGCACGTGAAGTCGTCCAGCCAGCTGATCCGGTGGAAGCCGAACGCGTCGACGGCGGCGTGCGGCGACGAAAACGCTTCCGGCGATTCCGCGCGGAGAACCAGCTCTCCGCCGACGTTGTGGATCGAGAGCGGCACGGTCACCCGGCCACCGGCGGGCTTGCCGAGCGGGAGTTCGAGCCGGCCGCCGTCCCAGGTGGACACGACGAGCAGCCCGGGTGGCGTCCGGGCCGGCGGGAACACCGCGAGCACGACCAGCCGCGCGAGCTGCCGGACCTGCCGCAGATCGGCCGACACCGCACGCCGGCGCACCGCCAGGAACGGCGTGCGGGACGCGGTCGTCCCGGAGCCGAGGTAGGCGGACCGGCCGTCGGCCAGGTCGTAGGCGCAGCCGAGTTCGGGTGCCCCGCTCGCGGCCTCGACGGTCAGCAGGCCGATGGCGCTCTGCAGGCGGTCCAGGGTGACGGCCGGGGTCTTCGGCCCGAGCTGAAGCCGGCGCCCGGCCCCGAGCCGCACCACCGGCCGCCCGGGCCGCCCGGCCCGCCGAACCGGCAACGCGGGCCAGGTATCCGCCAACACCGCTCGCGCGGCAACCGAAACGCGCTCCGGCACCCCACCACCAAGGTCCAGCGACGCGCCACCAAGCCCCGCACTTTCACGTGAAAGTGCGGGCGGTTCGCCGCCTGCGAGATCCAGCGAGGCGCTGCCTGCTGGCCTTCGGCGGCGGAGGAAGGGCAGGTCGGCTCGGGGTCCCGCGTGGCCGGGGGTGGTGAAGTCGAGGGTCATCGCAGCACCCCGTAGTCCTCGGCCAGCGCCGCGATCCCCGCCCGGTAGCCCTCGCCGAGCACCTTGAACTTCCAGCCGCCGTTGTGCCGGTAGACCTCGCCCAGCGCCAACGCCGTTTCGCCGTCGAGGGCGGGCGCGAGGTTCTCCGACCGGACCAGCTCGCGGTCGTCCCGCGGGTCGAGCCCGCGCACGGTCAGCGTCCGGAGCCGCCCGAGGCCCCGGCGCAGTCCGTTGCCTTCGTTGACGTACAGCACCGCGACGATCCGCGAAACCTCGTCGGGCACCGCGCCGAACACGACTTCGACCTGCTCGACGTCGTCCCCGGTCAGTGCCACCGACCGGCTCGGCTCGGTCAGCTGGTTGAAGAAGACGAAGTGCTCCGCCGAGCGGGCCCGGCGGGCGCCGTCGCAGAGGATCGCGGCCAGGACCAGGCTGTCGGCCAGCGCCGGTTCCGGGCCCGCTTCCCACCGGACGCCGAGGACGACGCCGGGCAGGTCCGGGATTTCGCGGGTCAGCTCGACGTTCGAGCCGCGTCTGAGAGCAGCCATCACAGGTCCAGGTCGGAGTTCGAGAACTTCGTGCGGAGGAACGCTTCCTGGGTGCGCAGGGCGTCCGCGGCCCGGCCGCGCTCGGCGTCCTGGAGCGAGATCACCTCGTCCAGCAGCGATTCGAGCAGGGATCCGCTCGCGGCACCGCCGGCCCGGAGGAACGCCTCCAGGGTCGTCGGCAGGTGGTCGGTCACGATCCCGGCCACCGTCACCCGCGTGTGGATGTCCGGCGTCGCGCTTTCGCCGACCAGCTCGGCCAGCACGTCGGTGATCTCCCGTGCGGTGACCACGGCGGCGGGCGGCAGCCGGCCCGAACGCGCGTTGACGGAGCGGATCAGCGACGCGAGCCCGGCCCGCAGCGCCTCCGGCGTGTCGTCCGGAGGCGCCTCGGCGGGCACCGGGACGAGCCCGGTTTCCCTGCGCAGCCAGGCCATCGGCTCACCTCGTGCCATCGTGGCGCCGGGTGCGCTCGAGGTAGGGCTGGGCGCGGTCGAGCTGGCCCTGCAACGCCGCCACCGTGTCCGCCATCGAGTCCGTCGCCTGGGCGCGGAACGTGTCCAGCGCGTCCATGGTCGCGAAGACGTTGTCGAACGCGGCCTGCAGCTTCCCGATCTCGATCGTCGACGACGCCGCCTGCTGGTTGATCTCGGCGCCCTGCTGCTGGAGCTGGCGGGACGTCGCCTCGATCAGGTCCGACGTCGTCGCGTTCAACGCCGTGACCTGCTGCAGGACGAGCTTCTGGCGGGCCAGCGCCTGGGAGACGATGACCGCGGTGCGCAGCGCCGAGATGGTGGTCGTCTGCGCCCGGTCGACGCCCTTGATGAGCTCGATGTTGTTGCGCCGCACCAGGTCGAGGGCCAGGTACCCCTGCACGGCGACCGCCATCTGGGTCAGGATGTCCTGCCGTCGCTGCCGGACGCCGAACAGCGCGTCGGACTTGAGCGTGTCCGCCTCCTCGGTCCGGCCGAGGGCCTGGAGGTCCGCGACCTTCCGCTCGATCTCGGCGTCGAGCGCGCCGGCGAGCTCGTTGTACTCGGTGAGCTTGCCCATCGTGGCCCAGAGGTTCGCCTTCTCCGTGTCGATGCTCGCGTTGTCCTTGCGGAGCTCGTCCTGCCCGGAGTCGAGCGACCGGATGATCGCGTCGATGTGCGACTGCGCGGTCTGGTACTTGGCGAAGTACCGGTCGACGCGGTCGCCGCCGGGCAGGAACTTCAGCAGCCTGCGCACGCCCTTGAGATCGGCCCGGTTGGGGTCGAGCTCGGTGATCGTCGAGCGCAGGTCGATCAGCGTCGCGGACACGCGGGTCTGCGCGTCGTCGCGGGGCGCGCCCCGGCCGGGCAGCTTGGCGGCGGGCCGGTCGAGCATCCGGTTCGACATCCCCGCCGCCGCCCGCATCTCCCGGTCGCCCATCGCCGTGATGCCCTGGATCTTCTGGGCGTAGACCGGCGAATGGAAGTCCAGTCCGGCCAGCTCCTCGACGAACGCGCGGGCCTTTCGCTGCAGCTCCGCGCGTTTCGCGGGGTCCATCGGCACGGCGCCGGCCGCCTCCTGCTGTTCGACGACCCGGACCGGGGCCGGCGGCGCGAGGAACAGCCCGCTCCCGGACTGCGCCGCGGCCGACGGTGGCCCGCCGAGCTCGAGATCCGACATCGGAACACCTCCTGGTCTGGGGTCTGGGTCGCCGGTCGCGGTCAGAGGTGCCGCGACACGGCGGGCAGCAGGTCGCGGAACGTCCGGCCGGTGGCGGCCGCGCCGATCGCGGTCATCGCCCAGCCGCCGGGTTCGCGGGTCAGCTTCGCCATGATCTGGGCGGTGTGCCGGCCGGATCCCGAGAGGTCGTAGCGGGCGGTCTCGCTCTCGTTCGTCTCGTCGACGAGCCGGCAGTACGCGTTCTCGATCTGCGAGAAGTCCTGGCCGGTGAAGGAGTTGACGGTGAAGACGATCGTGGTGATCTGGACGGGGACCCGGCCGAGGTCGACGCGGATCGACTCGTCGTCGCCCTCGCCTTCGCCGGTGAGGTTGTCGCCGGTGTGCCGCACCGAGCCTTCGATGCTGGCCAGCTGCTTGAACCAGACCTGGTCGACGAGCCGGTCGCCGGCGTCGAAGAGCAGCGCGGACGCGTCGAGGTCGATGGTCTGCGCCCGGCTGCCGAACAGGCCGCGCTTGGGCATCGCGTCCCAGCCGAGGCCCATCCGGACCCGCGTGAGCGTGTGGCCGTCGGCCTTGGTCAGCGAGACGCGCTCGCCCTTGCTCAGTGTCACAGTCATTTCCGTGTCCTTTCAGGGGGTGAGGGCCAGCCGCCGGTTGCGGACCACCGACGACAGCAGCGCCATGCCGATGAACCCGACGCCGATCAGCCCGGTGACGATCTCGGGCACCTCGTAGCGGATGGTGCAGAGCAGGAGCACGGCGAGCGCGCCGATCGCCCACTGCGCGCCGTGTTCGAGGTAGGCGTATTCGTTGAGCGTCCCGTTGCGGACGAGGAACACCGTCAGGGAGCGGATGTAGGCGGCGCCGATGCCCAGCCCGATCGCGATGAGGACCGGGTCGGACGTGATGGCGAACGCCCCGACGACGCCGTCGAAGCTGAAGCTCGCGTCCATCACCTCGAGGTAGAGGAACAGGACGAAGGCCGCTTTGCCGGCGACGGCCATCGGACGTCCGCTGTGCCCGTCGGGCTCGGCCGGCTCGAACAGGTCGCTCAGCCCGCTCACGAGCAGGTAGGTGATGAGGCCGAGCGCGCCGGAGACGAGGACGCTCACCGGTTTTCCCGCCGGGGCCAGGAAGTCCGCGGTCAGCAGGAGCGCGCCGGCCGCGACGATCACCGAGATCTGCTTCAGGCGGCCGATCCGGGCGAGCGGGCGCTCCAGCCACGACAGCCAGGTGAGCTCGCGTTCCTCGAAGATGTAGTTGAGGAAGAGCATCAGCAGGAACACGCCGCCGAAGGCCGCGATGGCCGGGTGCGCTTCGTGCAGGACGAAGCCGTACGTGCCCGGGGTGTGGAGGTCGCCGCCCGCCATCGCGAGGTGGTAGGCCTCGGCCGGCGACAGCTTCGCGGTCAGGCAGACCACCACGACCGGGAACAGCAGCCGCATCCCGACGACCGCCACCAGGATGCCGGCCGTCAGGAACAGCCGCTGCCACTTCCGGTTCATCCGCGCGAGCACCCCGGCGTTCACGACGGCGTTGTCGAAGGACAGGGAGATCTCCAGCACCGCGAGCACGCCGACGACGGCGAGGCCGAGTGTGCCGCCGTACCAGAACGCCAGCAGCAGGCCGGCCACCGTGATCGCGAACGATCCGCCGAATGTCTTCAGCACCATTTCCCTCCTCTGTCCGTGCTCACCGGCCGCGGCCGGTCAGGCGGCGTTGATCCCGTAGTCCTTGGCGATTCCGGCCAGGCCCGCGGTGTAGCCCTGGCCGACGGCCCGGAACTTCCAGTCGCCGCCGTTGCGGTAGAGCTCGCCGAAGACCATCGCGGTCTCCGTGGACGCGTCTTCGGAAAGGTCGTACCGGGTCAGCTCGGCGCCGTCCGCCTGGTTCACGACGCGGATGAACGCGTTGCGCACCTGGCCGAAGGCCTGGCCGCGGGCTTCGGCTTCGTAGATGGAAACGGGGAACACGATCTTGTCGATCTCGGCCGGCAGGTTCGCGAGGTCGACGGTGATCTGCTCGTCGTCGCCGTCCCCGCCGCCGGTGAGGTTGTCGCCCGTGTGCCGCACCGCGCCGTCCGGCGTGGCCAAGTTGTTGAAGAAGACGAAGTGCTTGTCGGACAAGGCGTTCCCGTCCGCCCCGAGCGCGATCGCACTCGCGTCGAGGTCGAACTCCTCACCGCTGGTGGTCCGCTCGTCCCAGCCGAGGCCGACGGTGACCGCGCTCAGGCCGGGCGCCTCCTTCGTCAGCGAAACGTTGCCACCCTTGCTCAGGCTCACGCCCATTTTTCCTCCTCGGTCGCCGAGAATTCACCCGCGGCACCGCGGAAATTCGCGGTGTCCGCCGGGGGTCGGCAAAAGAATGGTTTCCGTTACACCCCGGAAGGCGTTTTCGCTTTTCCGGGTGCCACCGATCGACAGTGGATACCACGACCAGTCGCCGGATCCGCTCGGCACGTTACCGGGAGCGGAGTGCTTGACCGGATCGTCACCGATTCCGAATCAGCGCTTGCCCCGGCGCCGGGGCAGCCACGGGGGAAGTGTCGCGCTTCTGTCGTGTTTACGACGCGGCTTTACCCCGCCGGATAGGGCATTCTGGAAGAAGACGCTCACGCCGAGGAGGAGCATGACGCGCACCGGGCACGGCCGGTCAGGGGGCGGCCGGCTGCCAGCCCACTCCGTAGGACCTCGCGGGCTGGAGGTCCTGGAAACGGGTGTGCACCTCACCCGCGTTGTCGAGGAAAAGCGGCTTGCGCGCCGGCACCGGGTCTCCCGCGTCCTTGGAGAGGTCGCCGTCGATGCGCCAGATCCGGTGTGGCGGCTCACGCCGATCGAACCGGACATTGAGGTCGAAACTCTCGCACGGGAATTCCGGCGTGCAGCAGTAGAACGGCGCCGGCATCTCTTCCAGCCGCACGCGGAAGAAGAATTCGTGCTGGTCACCGGCGTCCAGAACCCGCGGCGGCCGCAGGCGGAACGCCACCCGCGTGGAAGAGACCATGCGCACGGAATGCACCTCGCCGCCCGAGAGGACGTCGATGCCGAGGCCGGAGAGTTCGGGCTCGCCGGCCGGGCTCGCCGGGCGCGCAAGGGAGACGCCGTGCTCGATTTCCTCGAGCCCGGCGACGTGGCTGACGATCCGCCGGGTTTCGAAGACTTCGGCGGCGGTACCGGTCAGGGTCAGCCGGACCGCCAGCGCGGACGTGTGCCACGGCCCCTTGCTGATCGCCGACGAGCTCCCGTAGGCCGCCGGCGCCCCGTAGGCCGCCTCGGCGATGAGGTAGACGACGTCGTCGGCGCGGCGTTGCATCGTGCGGATGTTGCGGTCGGCGCCGCTGCCCAGCAGTTCGAGGCGCGCGGTGTACCGCTCGTTCGCGCCGGTGCCGAAACCCAGCACGATCCGTGCCGTTTCCCGCTGCGGCTCGGGCAGCTTTTCGATCAAGGACAGAAGCGTGGCGACCACTCTCGCGCGGACCGTCCCCGGGTTGTCGTCCTCGTGGATCCCGCACACCGCGCGCAGTTCTTCGCCGACGACACCGGGCAGGTTCTTCGCTTGGACGCCCAGGCCTTTGCGAAGCAGTTTCAGCTCCGTTGAGAGAGCGTTGATCTTCGCGTCGGCCGCCTCCTGAGCCAAGCCGCCACCTCCGTGTTGGTCGCTGCGGGGAAGTGTACTCATGGTCCTCCGCGCGCCGCGGAGCCGTCACCCGTTTCCGGCCTGTTTCCGGAAGCGGGAAACAGCGCAGGTAGAACTGGTCAGCACCGTTTCCTCTCGAGTGGCAACGCGAAACGCCTGTTCCGGGCGAATTCACCGGGCGAAGCTGGGATCACCGAAATCAATCGGTGAAACCAGGAATTCGATCCGGAAAGGTGAAAGCGATGCACACGCACCTCATCATCGTGCTGGGCCAGCTGGTCTCCCTGCTGGGCTGACCAGGAACAGGCCGGCGGGCCCGGGCCGCCGGCCGTCCTTCCCTCCCATCGCCGAATACAGGATGATTGACCGATGCAGGACTTTGGAGCGGAATTGAAACGTCGACGGACGTCGGTCGGTATGTCACTGACCGGACTCGCGGCCGCCGTGCATTTCACCAAGGGCTATCTCAGCAAGGTGGAGAACGGCAAGGCCCGCGTGAACCGGGACCTGGCCAAGGCCTGCGACCGGGCACTCGACGCCAAGGGAGAACTGCTCGCCCTCGCCGCGGAACCGGGAATGCCCGCGCGCCGCAACGCCGGCGGCATCGTCGGCCTGCCGGACGGCGGCCGGTACTTCGTCGGGCGGGAAACCGAGCTCGACGCGCTTTCCGCGTTGCTGCTGGACCCGGACGACAGCCGGGTCGGCGTGGTGCACGGGATGGCGGGGGCCGGCAAGACGGCACTGGCCGTCGCCGCGGCCCGCCGCGTCGAGCGCGCCTTCCCGGACGGCAGCCTCTTCTTCGACCTCCGCGGGCACACGCCGGGCGCGGCCGAGCTTTCGCCCGGTGAGGCCCTCGGCCGACTGCTGCGGCTGCTCGACGTCTCTGCCGACCAGCTGCCCGCCGACGAGGACGGCCGGGCCAACCTGGTCCGCGACCAGCTGCGCGGCCGGCGGATGATCCTCGTGCTCGACAACGTGCGGTCCGCCGAACAGATCCGGGCGATCGTCCCGGGTGAGACCTCGTCCCGGATCCTGGTGACCAGCCGGGGCCGGCTCCCCGCGCTCGACGACGCCTGGCACTTCCCGGTCGACGTGCTCCCGCTCGAGGACGCCGTGCGGCTCCTGCGGTCCGTCGCGGGCGAGCACGGACCGGGCGACGACGGCGTGGCGACCGAGCTCGTCCGGCACTGCGGCCGGCTTCCGCTCGCGATCCGCATCGTGGCCGCCCGGCTCGTCGCCGGCGGCTGGACGGCGACGAGGCTGCGCGACCGGCTGGCCGACGAGAGGACCCGCCTCGGCACCCTCGACGACGGCGAGCGCAGTGTCGCCACCGCGTTCACCGTCTCCTACGACTCCCTGCCCGGCGACCAGCGGCGGCTGCTCGGCCTGCTCGCCCTGCACCCCGCGACCGCCGCCGAGGCGGCCGCCGTCGAAGCGCTCGCGGGCCTCGGCCCCGGCGAGGCGGATCGGCTGGTGGACCGGCTGCACGACGCCCACCTGGTCGTCCGCGACGAACGGGGTTACGTCGACCTCCACGACCTGATGCGGATGTTCGCCTCGACGCACGCGCTGCCCGACGTCGAGCCGGACGACCGCGAAGTCGCCGTGAGCCGGCTGGTCGACCACGCGCTGATGACGACGCTCGCGGCCGACGAACTCTCGGAGCCGTACCGGTTCCGCCCGGACACGGGGCTCGCCACGTCGTCCACGGTTCCGTTCGCGGACGCGGTCGGCGCGCTCGCCTGGCTGACCGCGCAGTGGCCGATGCTGGTCGAGATCGTCGATTCGGCGTTCCGGCACGGGTTCCACGACCGCTGCTGGCAGCTGGCTTTCGTGCTCCGCGCGTTCTTCTTCCGGGAGAAGCTGTTCGAGCCGTGGATCCGGACGCACGAGCGCGCGCTCGAGGCGGCGCGGGCGATCGGCGACCCGAGCGCGACCGGGATGATCCTCAACAACCTGGGCATGGCCCACATCGAGTCGGGTCGCGTCGACGAGGCCATCCGGTTCCACCAACAGGCGCAGGAGTGCTTCGCGCAGGCCCGCGACGACCGCGGCGCGATCGACGCGCTGTCCAGCCTGGCGTGGGCGCGCCTGTACCGCGGCGAAGCCGAAGCGACGTTGACCGACCTGAGGACGGTGCTGGACGTCTACCGCCGGACCGGCCGGACCCGGAACGTGGTCATCGCCCTGCGCGGTATCGCGCTCGCTTCGGCGGCGCTGGAACGGTTTCCGGAAGCGCTCGCCAGCGCGCGTGAGGCGCTCGAGCTCGCCCAGCTGCCGGTCGACCGGGCGATGTCGGCCAACGGCGAGGCGTGGGTGCGGTTCCGCGCCGGCCAGTGGGACGACGCGGAGCGCGGTTATCGCGGCGCAGCCGAACTGGCGGACGACGCGGGGAACGAGTACGAACGCGCCCGGGCGTTGACCGGCCTGGGCAACACGGCGGCCGCCCGCGGCGACCGTCAGGCGGCGGCCCGCTGGTGGGCCGAGGCCGCCGCGTACCGGGTCACGCTCGATCCGACCGTGCTCGGCGAGGCCGCGTACCGGAACCGCCTCGCGAGCGCGGACTGACCAAGGCTTAGAAGACGATGAGCCGTTTCGCCTGCCAGGTCCAGATCCGCCACGCGTAACGGAGAGCGAGGGCGGCCAGGGCCAGGCCGAGGAGCCCGCTGACGACCGAGCCGTGCCCGAGCAGGGCGAACCCGGCGATCGTCAGGACGATGGTCCAGGCCGTCCACAAGAGACCGTAGCCGGCTCGGCGGCCCTCGCTGTAGGGGTGGACTCGGGCCGCCGGGCCCGCGGTCGGCTGCGTTTCCGAACTCATGGTCTTCTCCTCCGCACGATGGTTTCGGCATTCCTGCCCACCAGTCGCCGCGCCGGCGAAACGCGTTGCGGTGAACCGCGCATTGTCGGGATTCTGACGCGTCCGGCAGGCACCGGCCCCCCGGTCGGTGGGATTGTCACCGCCGGATCCGTTTCCCGGACACACCCCTCTTCAGGCAACGGAAACGCCTGGTGGCAACCCCCTCCCGGCGCGCACCATTGACGCAGTCCGAATTCCACGGAAATCCCCCGGCGATCCGGGAAATCACGAGGAGCCTGCCATGATGGTCGTCTGTTCTTTTTCCGCCCTGGTCCGCACCGCGCTGTTCCTCGTCACGCTGGCCCTGGTGGCCGGTGTGGTCCTGGCCGGCCCCACCGCGCCGACGAGCACCCCCGGCCAGGGCCCGGCGGCCGCTCCCACCACCAGCGAGCCCGTCGAACACTGACCCCGGTCGTGGCACCCGCTACTCGAAGAGCACCGGGTTCCCCCACGCCAGCGCGGGGAGCTTGTTCGACTGGCCGCCGGCGGCCAGCACCCCCGCCAGCAGCGGGCTCGCGGTGGTACCCGGCCGGTACGCGACGAGCCTGAGGCGCAGCACGTTGACGACGTCGTACCGCAGCCAGGCCGGCCGGCCCAGCCGGACCTCGACCTGGTCCTGGGGAACACCGTCGAGGAAGACCTGGAAGTAGCCGACCTGGTCGGCGTCGGCCGCGTCGTCGAGCACGCCGGCGACGGCCTCGAAACCCGTGTAGCGGCGGCCGAGGTTGTACTCGACGACCGCGCGCGGTTCGTTCGCGAACAGGGAAGGCCGGTACACGATGCTGTCGCCCCGGTGCATCCCGTCGATCTCCGCGCCGGTCATGCGGATATCCGAACTGCGGCTGGCCGGGCTCAGGACGGAGGTCAGCAGAATCGGCTTCGCCGTACGGCTTTCGGGCGGCGCGCCCACGAAGGTGCCGATCTCGGGCAGCATGAAGCGAGCCACTCCGGTGAACGCGACGAGCAGTTCCGCGACGCCGGCCGGGGTGAACTCCTTGATCTCGTACCGGGTCGTGGAATGCGCGTTGAGGAACGACGGAATCTCCTCGACGCGTCGCCCCGGCAACACGACGGGCAGGATCCGCCGGGTCGCCCGGGGCAGGTCCTGGGTGAGGTTGTCGCGGATCATCGCGGCCTCGAACTGCGCGCCACGTCCCAGGTGCGGCACCTCGGTGCCTTCCGCGCGCCGCTTGTAGTCGGGTGACGCGATCACCAGCACGAAGTCCGCTTCGGCGAGCTGCTCGATCGCCCACAACGACCAATCCCGGCGGCCATCGTCAGCCCATTGGTCGAGCCGGACGTCGATTCCCACACCGGTTCGCAGGAACGTCGCGAATTCACGGACGAGATCGAAGTGCCGTTTGTCGTCGTGGGAATAGGTGATGAAAACCCGGGGCGGCGTTCCCGCGTCCGGCGTGGTTCTTTCCTGCTGCTCCATCGTCATGACGTTTCCCTCGGGCCACGGGTGGTCCAGCCGATTGAACCTCAGGCCGTGAGCCGAGAAGGCCACCGCGGTGCACTGTCCGCTTTTTGTCCGCCGGTTGTCCCGATTTCCGCAGAGAGGGCTCAGGCCGGCCGTTCCGCTCCCAGGTGCTCGACCAGCCTGGCCAGCTGGTCCGCGTACCGCCGCACGAAGTCCGGGGAATCCGGGGCGGACCGCGTCAGCCCCTCGGTGATGTGCGGGAGGGTCACCGGTGCCATCGCCGCCGCCATCAGCAGGATCGTCAGGCAGGCCGGGTCGACCCACTCGGGCAGGCGGCCGCCGGCCTTCATGGCCTCGATCTGCTCCACCGTCCCGGCCAGGCGCCGGGTCCTCGCCTCGTTGTCGGGATCCGTCTCCGCGCTCTCGTACTCGAGGCCCGACCACGCCACCAGCCGCATCCCGTCGCGGCCCGTCACGCCCTCCAGCGCGTGCTGCCGCACCTGCTCCGACAGGGGCGTGTCCGGTGCGACGAGCTCGCGCTGCCGCTCGGTCCACTGCTCCGACAACGCCCGGTACAGGCCCTCTTTGCCGTCGAAGTAGTAGGAAATCAGCTGCTGGTTCACGCCCGCGCGGCCCGCGATCGACGCGATCCGCGCGCCCGCGTAGCCCTTCGCCGCGAACTCCGCGCCCGCCGCCTCCAGGATCAGCCGGCGGGTGCGCTCCGGATCCCGTTGCCGCTCTTGGGGTTTCGGCGAACGGCGAGGCTTCGAGGCGGTCACGCCCGCGACTATACGTCAACCAACCGCTTGACTCTGCGGAACGGAAGGGTGACGAGCGGGCAGCGCCGCCGTCAGCACGAGCGCGAGCACCAGCACCCCCGCGCTGACCGCGAGCGCGCCGGCCGTCGCGGACTCGTACCCGCCGTCGAGCCGGGTGAAGAACACCGTGCCGAACAGCGCGATCCCGGTCGCCGTACCCAGCTGGACGGTGGTGTTCACGACGCCGGACGCCGCGCCGGCCTGCTCCGGCCGGATCTCCGCCATCGCCGTGCCGAACAGCGCGTTCAGCACGGCACCCATGCCGAGCCCGACGCCGATCACCGGCCCGAGCAACGCCCATCCGCTCAACGCCGCGCCCTGCTGCACCACCAGGATCGCGACGGCGGCCAGGCTCGCCAGCAGCACCGCGACGGCCCCCGCGGCGAACGCCCGCCCGAGCGCCGGGGCGAGCCGCATCGCCACGACGTTGCCCCCGACGATGCCGAGCGTCGACGGCGCGAACGTCACCGCCGCCTCCCACGGCGAGAACCCCAGGCCCAGCTGCAGGTGCAGGGTCAGGACGAAGAAGACGCCCATTCCGGTGTTGACGCAGAACAGCACCGCTTGGCTCCCGGCGAGGCGCTTCACCAGGTCCGGCGGGACCAGCGGTTCGCCGCCGCGGCGGGCCTGGATCCGCTGGTGCAGCGCGAAGGCGCCGAGCAGCGGGACGGCGGCCACCAGCAACGCGACCGACCACGCCGGCCAGCCCAGCTCGCGCCCCTGCACCAGCGGGTAGAACACCGCGAACAGCGCGGCGGTCAGCAGCGCGAGGCCGCCGAGGTCCAGGCGGTGCCGGAGGAATCCGGGCCGGCCCGGCATGGTGACCGCCGCCCCGGCCAGCGCGAGCAGGCCGAGCGGCACGTTCACCAGGAAGATCGCGCGCCAGCCGGTGCCGAACAGGTCGGCCTGGGTCAGCGCGCCGCCGAGCAGCGGGCCGGCGAGCCCGCCGACCGGGAACGCGCCCGCGTACCAGGCCATCGCCTTCGGCCGCTCCCGCTCGTCGAACTCCGCGTGGATGAACGAAAGCACCTGCGGCACCATCAGCCCGGAGCCGACGCCCTGCACGCCGCGCGCGGCGATCAGCACGCCGACGTGCCCGGCGAGGCCCGCGACGAGCGACGCGGCGGTGAACACGAGCATTCCGGCCACGAAGAGCTTCTTCGTGCCGTGCCGGTCGCCCAGGCGGCCGCCGGTGATCAGCGTCAGCGCGAACCCCAGCGCGTACCCGGCCGAAATCCACTGCAGCGCGGCGTCTCCGGTGCCGAGTTCGCGCCGGATGGTCGGCAGCGCGACCGCCACGATCTGGTTGTCGATCATGTCCACCAGGACGGCCAGCACCACGACCGCCAGCGCCCACCACCTGAGTGCGTGCTTCTCCACGACGTCCCCCTTGCTCCGCCGGCGACTCCGGCGCAGCAATCATCAGCCAGTCGACGTACTCTGTCAACTAGTTGTTTGATTGGGTTAGTCAGTGAGGTGAAAGTTCAGGCTTCGAGGACCTCCCGGAGCTTGCGCGCGAAGGCTTCGGGCTGACCGGCGTAGCCGAACTCGCCGCCGAGGAAGCCGCCGTGGTGGCTGGGGAACACCGTCGCCTCCTGGCCGAGAAGCTCGGCGGTGGCGAGCGCGGCGCGTCCGGTCATGACGTCGACGGACTCTTCGCCCACCGCGATCACGATCCGCGTCGGCGCCGCCTTCAGCGCCTCGACGTCCAGCCGGTACGCCGTGACGGCCGAGGAGCGGTCGCTCATGAGCGGGTCGTCGCGGCGGCCGTCGTCCTCGGCCGGCATGCCGAACTGGGCCGGGTCCGGCGCGGGCTGCGCGAAGTAGTCGTCGGTGAATTCACCCTTCCACGAGGTCATCGCGATGAAGGCCGCCATGCCGGCGCCGAAGCCCCGGGCCTGGTAGACGTCCCGGAAGGCCTTCCCGGCTCGCTCGGCCGCGGCGGCATCGGGCAGCACGCCGACGAGCGGCGGTTCGTGGGCGACGAGGGTGCTGACGTCCTCGGGATGGGCGGTGACGAGCGCGAGCGCGGCGACGGCGCCCCCGCTGCTCCCGAACACCTCGACCGGGCCGGCGCCGAGGGCCTGGATGACGCCGTGGAGGTCCCCGGCTTGGATGGCGGGCACGTGGTCTTCCCGGCCGTCTTTGCGGACGCTGCGCCCGAGCCCGCGCGGGTCGTAGGTGACGACGGTCCGCTCGGGGAAGTACGAGGCGAGGGTGCTGAACCCGCCGGCCTCCATGGGCTGCCCGACCATGAGCAGCGGCGGCCGCGGACTGTCGGCGGGCGCGGGCCCGTGCACGTCGTAGACGACGTCGGCTTCGGGTGTTTCCAGTACGTGGGTGGTGGTCATGGGTTCCTCCCCCGGTTCGGGACTCGGGGGAAGCGTAGACCGGGGTACCGACAATTTCGGCGGTCTCCACAGTGGAGCAGGTGGTCGCGCGCCGTGGTGTCGATCCACGTGGGCGGGGCGTATGAGACCCCGCTGGTTGCCGAACCGCGCGCGTGGGGTGGCGGACATCGCTCCCCCGCCAGGACTCGAACCTGGTACCTCCCGATCAACAGTCGGGCGCGCAGCCTGTTGCGCTTCAGGGGAAAGAGTGAATCGCTGCGAGAGCGGCCGGTGGGCATCGAACCCACTGCTCCGGTTTGGAAGACCGGCGTGTCCGCCGAGTTCACCACGGCCGCAAAGCGCACTCGCGTCCACCGCATCGGTACGGCGAAGACGAGCGCAGGAAGAAAGCACCCACAAAAAAAGCCGCCCGGATCGATTCCTCGACGGGCGGCTCCGTGACACGACGATGTGCTACGCCATGACGAGGAGCCTTCGAAGATTGTTTTCTCGCATGGAAAACATGATCGCCCACCCCGCCGGGAGCGTCAACGCATTAACGCACGAGCCCCGTGCGATACGCGTAGACCACCGCCTGCACGCGGTCGCGCAGATCCAGCTTCGTCAGGATGCGCGACACGTACGTCTTCACCGTCTCCTGGCTGATCACCAGCGCCGCGGCGATCTCGCTGTTGGACAATCCGTCCGCGATCAGCCGCAGCACCTCGAGTTCCCTTGGTGCCAAAGCGACTTCGCCGGCCGCGGCCGGGCGGATCCGCGCCGCGTACTTGCCGACCAGCCGGCGCGTCACCTCCGGGTCCAGCAGCGCGGCGCCGGTCGCGACGGTCCGGATCCCGTGCAGCAGCTGCGCCGGCGGCGCGTCCTTGAGCAGGAACCCGCTGGCCCCCGCGCGCAGCGCCTCGTACACGTACTCGTCGAGGTTGAACGTCGTCACCACGAGCACCTTGGCCGGCCGCTCGACCCCCGCGCCGGCGAGCAGGCGCGTCGCCTCGATACCGTCCAGCACCGGCATCCGGACGTCCATCACGACGACGTCGGGCCGCAGCTCCCCGGCGAGGTCGACGGCGGCGCGCCCGTCGGCGCACTCGGCGACCACCTCGAGGTCGGGCTGGGCGTCGATGATCGTCGCGAATCCGGTGCGGATCAGCGCTTGATCGTCGCAGACGAGAACCTTGATCACGACGACCTTTCCGAAGGAATCCGGGCCCGGACGACGAAACCGCCGCCCGCACGACCACCCGAGGTGAATTCGCCGCCGAGCGCGTCGACCCGGGCGCGGAGCCCGGCCAGCCCTCGCCCGCTTCCCCCGACGGACGCGCTCGCGGGGGCGCCCCCGTTTTCCACGCTACCCGAGGGCACCGACAGTTTCGGGCCGTCGGTGGTCACCTCCACGAAGATGTCCCCATCTCCGCGCCGCATCCGGACCTCGGTGTGGTGGCCGTGCGCGTACTTGAGCGCGTTCGTCAGCGCTTCCTGCACGACGCGGTAGACAGCGGCCTCGGCACCACCGGCCCCCGCCGGCTCGCCGTCCTCGGTGAACTCGACCGGCTGGCCGGCCCGCCGCGTCTGCTCCACCAGGTCCCGCAGCGAACCGGTGGACGGCGTCCGCAGCGAGGCACCGTGGTCGGGGTTGAGCAGGTCCAGCAGCTGCCGCAGGTCCGCGATGGCCAGCCGGCCGGTGTCGGTGATCGCCGTCAGCGTCCGGTCGAGCCGCTCCGGCGCGGCGGTCAGGTAACGCGCCGCCTCGGTCTGCACGACCATCGCCGTCACGTGGTGGGTGACGACGTCGTGGAGTTCGCGCGCGATGCGCGTCCGTTCGGTGGTGCGGGTGGTTTCGGCGACGAACTGGCGGTGCTTCGCCTCCGCGGCGCGGGACTGCCGCAGCCAGGCGCCGATGCCCCAGGCGAGAGCCAGCGCCAGGTAGAACGTGACGAAGCCGGTCACGCCCTCGGGCGCCCCCTGCCGGGCGAGCGCGATCGCCAGCGAGACGTACGCCGCGGACGCCACGGCCACGGTCGTCCACCGGAAGCGTTCGAGGTGGGCGGCCGCGCTCAGCAGCGCGATCGGCAGCGCGCAGGCGGCCACCGTGTGGTAGCCCTCGAGCTGGTCGACGGCGAAGCCGAGCGACACGAGCGCGAGGCACCCCGCCGGCCACCGTCGCCGCAGGGCCAGCGGCAGGCACTCGACGGCGACCACCAGGAGCGCCCAGGCGTCCATCGGCCGCGACGGCAGGCCGCCGACCTGGGTTCCGTAGCCGCCCAGCGCCGGGGTCAGCGCCAGGCCGGCGAGCAGCAGCCCGAACGCGAGGTCGCGGACCGTGACGTCGAGCCGCCGCCAGAGGTCGATCACGGGAGGACAGTAACGGCCGCGGCGGCGCGTCCCCGGCGAGGCACGATGTGGCCGCGGCGGCGGGCCAGCCGCATGAACACGACCGTCACGATGACGCCGGCCAGCAGCGAGTAGAGGCTCGCCTCGGGCCCGAACTCACCACCGCTGATCGCGGCCGGGCCGGACATGACGCCGTGCAGCAGTCCCTGGGGCGCGTCGGTGCCGGAGACCTGGGTGCCGAAGAGCCCGCCCTCGGCGAAGTTCCACGCGAAGTGCAGCCCGATCGGCACCCAGAGGTTCCGGGTGGCGGCGTAGGCGGCGGCGAGCATGCCTCCGGCTTCGACGGCGATGGCGAAGGCGCCCCAGACGGTGGCGTGGGCGTTGAAGAGGTGCGAGATGCCGAAGACCAGTCCGGTCAGCGTCAGCGCCGCCCAGGTACCGATGCGGCCTTCGATGATCCGGAAGAGAATGCCGCGGAAGACGAGTTCTTCGGTGACGGCGGCGGCCGCGCTGAACCCGAAGAGCGCGATGGCGCCGGCGAGGGAGCCCCAGCCGAGCACCTCGTAGCCGCCGACCAAGGCGATGTTCGCGATGACCAAGACGAACAACCCGCCGCCGAGGAGCAGCCCCCGGCCGAGAGCCGCGTTGTTCTTGACGATCTCCTCGGGCACGCGGTGCTCGGTCTTGCGCACGATCCACCGGTACGCGACCACGGCGAGAACCGCCGTGGCGAGCCCGATGATCAAGGTGAGCGGGGTGTTCCACTGCACGGCACTGGCGGCCAGGCTGCCCGCCACGGCCACGGCGGCCACGGTCACGAGCTGCAAGAACAGTCGCACGACGACTCCTTGGTGAGAACCCGCGGCGGGGGTGCTGCGGTCATGGAGAACGTTAGGAATTCGGCGCGCCGGAAACGTCACCGTGGAGTGGACAGTCGGGTGTAGCTCGCGAGGGGGACAGCGGGATCGGAACTCGGCGAAGATGGGGGCATGGGCGACGATCGACCCGAGGTGAAGCCGGGCAAGGTGCTGTCCAACCGCGTGATCGCCTGGTGCGCGGCCGGTCTGGTGGTGGTCGCCGCCGGGATCGGGTGGCCGCTGCTCGCGGTTTACGGCCTCGGCCTCGAGGCGATCCGGACCGTCGGCACGATCGTGCTCGGCGCGGGTGGCGCGGTCGGCCTGCTGCTCGCCGCGCGCCGGCAGCAGACCGCCGAGCAGGACCTGGTCGAGAAACGGCGCGATCTCGCGCACAAGGAGCACGTCCAGCGTCACACGGAGGCCGTCGCCGCCGACACCCTCGCTCACCAGCAGCGCATTTCCGCCGTGACCGAGGCCGACGCCGCGGAGCGGCGGATCACCGAGCTGTACGCGAAAGCGGTCGAGCAGCTCGGTTCGGACAAGGCACCGGTCCGGCTGGGCGGCCTGTACGCCCTCGAACGGCTCGCGCAGAACACGCTGTCGCAGCGGCACACCGTGGTCAACGTGCTGTGCGCCTACTTGCGGATGCCGTTCGGAGCGGACGTCGAACCCGGCGAGGCGCAGGAAAAGCACGTGCGCATCGCCGCACAGCGCATCCTCGCCCGGCACCTGCGCCCGGGCACGGATTCGCGGTCCGACGCCGACGCGTTCTGGCCGGACACCGAACTGGACCTGCGCGGCGCGACTCTCTTCGAGTTCGAGTTCGTACGTTGCCGGGTCCGGTCGGCGTTGTTCACCGACGCGAAGTTCAAGGGCGACGCCAACCTGGGCGGCACGGCGTTCCTCGAGCGCGCCGACTTCGACGGCACGACGTTCACCGGCAGCGCGAGGTTCAGCGACGCGTCCTTCGTCAAGGGCGCCCGGTTCCGCGCCGTGCAGTTCCAGAGCGAAGTCCGGTTCCGGGGCACGACCTTCCGCGGGGACGCCCGCTTCACCGGAACCCGGTTCCTCGGCACCGCCTGGTTCGGCGAGGCCGCCTTCCGCGGCGACGTCTGGTTCACCCAGACGCAGTTCGAGCAGGACGTCCGCTTCGACGGCGCCGTGTTCACGGGCAACGCGCGCTTCCACGACGCGACGTTCGCCGAGACGGCCGGAAGACGTCTCAAGATGTTCAGACGCGCGTGGGTCCGCCCGGCGAGCCGCTCGCACTGGCCACCGGGCTGGGCACCGCTCGACACGGCGGACGAGCCGTGGCCGGACTCGGGCGGTGGCTGGCAACGGCTGCGGCCGGTGAACGGGGAGGAAGGGCCGGGCGGCTGACCGAAAAGGCGTCCTGAGTCCGCGGTTCGCCTCTTCCGCCGCGGGCCCGCAAGGCGGTGGTCACGCGACGCCGGCCGCGGACCCGTACGGGGTTGTTCATCCCCGACCAGCCCGACGACGCTTTGGCCGCCTGGCGCGGTGATCGGTCGTCACCAGCCTGGAAACGACTCAGGGCCGGACGCCCAAGTGCGTCCGGCCCTGAAGGTGAATCAGCGTGACTACTTACCCAAGAGCCCGGTCACCGACTCGAGGGTCGCCGGACCGTGCTGGGTCACCGGTGCGGTGACCGCGGCGGTGTTGTAGCGCCCGCCGCGGGTCAGCGGCGTGCTCCCGGCCAGCTGGGTCAGGCCGGAGAGCGAGGTCAGCCGGGTCACGTCGGGGACCCCGTTCAGCGCCGGGAGGTTGGCGCTCGACAGCAGCCCGCCCACCAGCGGAAGCCCCACCGCGGGCGTGTCCGCACGCTGCTCGTCGACCGGCTGGACCGTCTCGGTCGGGGCCGCGGCGTGCAGGCCGGTGACCCGGGTGCCCGCCTCGGGGTCGAGGGGCTGGGTCGTGACCGTTCCCCGCACCGGCAGCCGGCCGTCGACCGGAGTGAGCGTGGTCAGGTCCGACGCCACCGTCAGCGGCACGGCGACCGGCAGCATCGGCAGGTCGGTGGCCGCCAGCTCACTGCCCAGCGGTGCGTTGAGGTCCTGTTCCGGCTGCTCGCCGCTGACCTCGGCGCTCGGCGCCGGGTCGCGCTGGAGCAGGTGCACCGGCACCGCGTGCAGCACCGCCGCGGGGTTGGCCTGCGGGGTGGCCGGCAGCACCGCCTTGAGGGCCTGGACCGGGTGCCGCGGGTCCACGCCGGTCACCTCCTGCAGCGGCTGAAGGCCGTCGGTGGACCCGTTCACCGTGTCGACGGCGTCGTGGAGCCCGGGGTTGGTGACGACCTGGTCCAGCGGCGAGACGGACGATTCGGGGGCGACGGTCTCCGCCGCGAAGGCGCTGCCGCCGCCCACCATCAGCAGGCCGCCACTGGCCAACGCCACCTGCAGGGTCCGCTTCGTCTGGATGCGCATGACAAATACTCCTTCGATCGATACAAGGGAAAGTGACAAATGGTTGACCAGGCGCAATCAAAGAAGCGCCGGTAATTGAGGATTCCCCGGAGGGAATGCACAGGAAATGACGTCGGGACGGACGCCCGATGCGAGCCGGCGAACCGCCGGCGCGGGTTTACAGGCCCGAAGGCGCGTCAGTCCGGCGTGGTACCGGGCTGGATTTCCGTCGACGTCACAGCTCGGCGCAGCACGCCGTTCCGGGACTTCGCCGGCTGCGGGTGGTCCGCGGCCGGGGCCTGCACCGCGTCACCGCAACCGTGGTCGTGGCCGGCGGTGAAACCGGCATTGGCCGGGACCACGCAGGACGGCAGCCACGATCGTCCGGGGAGCCCGCCCGCGCCGTGCTCGGACCGGGAGCCGGCGTGCGGCCGATCGGCGATCCGCGCGGTGGCCGCGTGAACCGGGATCGCCGCCGGGGAGAAACCGGCCGATCGTTCCCGCGGGCCACTGTCCGTCGGCGCGGGCGTGCTGTCGCCCGGTCCTGCGGAGGCCGAACCGGCGGGCGAGTTTTCGTTGTGGTCGCTCGGCTTGTCGGCCTGCGCCACGAAATCGGTCAGGTCGGTCGCCGCCACGGCGACGCGTCCGACCGCGAGGACGGCAGCGGGAACCGAAGCCACCGCGTGGGACGCGCCGGCGCCGAGCGCCTCGGTCTGCGCGGCCGCTTCGGACAAGTCGCGCACCTGGGCGAGAGCGGACGTCGCCGCGCCGTCAGCGTGCCGCGACAAGGGAACGGCCACCTGCGAAAGCACGGGCGGCCGCGGATCGCCGACGGTGGTCACGACGGAACCGATCGGCCCGTCCGCGTCCTGGGTGACGGTGCTGGCCGACGCCGTGGCGCTCAGCCAGGCGATCGCCGAGACCGCGGCAGCGCCGCCGATCACGACCAGCGCACGCGCGAGGATCCGACGGGCATTCACCCGGTCGCCTCCCCGCTTCGCCGCACTCGTCACGATCTCGATCCCGTCCGTTCACCGGCTCTTCTGCCCTCGGCGATCAATCACGCCGATTCGGCCGTTCCACCATAACCACCCGCCATTCACCGCTTCCGCTTTACCCCACTCCGAGAGCCGGAAGGAGCCCATTCGAGCCTCATGCCCATACCGCCGACCAGCGGAAACTCGTCCGCGTGGACAAATGGGAACAGAACGAGCGCGACGCCGTGGATTCACCCGATATAGCTACACCGCGATAAGATTTCGGAGATTTCCCGCAACACGATCGGGGGATCCGTGCGTGAATCGCGGCCGCGGCGTGCACCCTCCCCACCGACGACGCTTTCCCACGGTCATCCGACGTCGTCGATCCCGTTTCGCTTTCACTCGAGGAGATCCCCATGATCAAGAAGATCGGCCTGATCACCGCCGCCCTCGCCGCCGGCGCGTTCCTCACCGGCGGGATCGCCTCCGCCGACACCCCGGTCGACGACTCCGGCCAGGTCGGCCTGGTCAACCTGAACAACACCGACGTCCTGCACAACGTCGACGTGGCGCCGGGCATCTGCGGCAACGACGTCAACGTCCTCGGCGTCCAGGTCCCGGTCCGCGACGCGCTCAACGGCATCGGCGTGCCGATCCTGTCGCCGGGCGAGCACGAAGCCAGCGGCGAGAGCCCGTACAACTGCGCCGCGAGCGCGATCACCGACGACGGCACCAGCCAGGGCAACTGACCACGCAGCAAGATCCATCCCGCCGGGGCGGGCGGCCACGAGCTGCCCGCCCCGCACTCCGCGGTGCCCTTCACTTGAGCCGCCAAGGGGGCTCGAACCCCTGACCTTCTGTTTACAAGACAGATGCTCTACCAGCTGAGCTATAGCGGCCTGGCGCCCGAGGCGCCGCCCCCAGTGTATCGGGCCCTCGCCAAGATCCTCTCGATAGGCACGATCCCCAGCTCCAGGCCACTATGGAGCGACGTGGTGCACGCCACTGCAACGGTGGACACACCCCGGTCGATGTGCCGTGAGGAGAGAGAAGAGCGAGGAGGTGGATCTTGAAGATCAACGAGCGCACCAACGGGGGCACCACGACCAGATGGCCCCTGCTCGAACCTCCTCAGCAGAAACCGCGGGTCCACCGCCCGAACCTCCTCAAGCGCCGCCCGTGGCAGGTGCTCGAGGCTCCCACCGGTGAGTTCCCCGCCGTCGACGCCGATGAGGCCATGGGGCCTCAGCTGCCCGACGAGGCCACCGTCAACTTCGTGCTCGACCTCTCGCTGCGGATCGGTGAGGTCCAGATGTCGAGCGGGGCCGGCGCCTCCGACGTCACCGCCACCATCATCGCCATCGCCGGGGCGCTCGGGCTGCCGCACTGCGAGGTCGACGTCATCTTCACCTCGATCACCGTCACCTGTCACCGGGGCAGTGACCTCTCGCCCGTCACCGCGCTGCGCGTCGTGCGGAGCCGGAGCCTCGACTACACCCGGCTGACCGAGACCGAGAAGCTCATCCGGAAGATCGTCCGCGGCCACATGGGGGCCGAGCAGGCGCAGACCGAGCTCGAACGGATCACGCAGGCGCCGCACCCCTACCCGCGCTGGGTCGCGACGCTGTCCTGGGGCGGGGTTGCCGCCTTCATCACCATCCTGCTCGGGGGCGGCTTCGACATCGCGCTCGTCGCGTTCGTCATCAGCGGCGTCATCGACCGGATCGGGCGGCTCGTCAACCGGTACGGCCTGCCCTTCTTCTTCCAGCAGGTCATCGGCGGGCTCGTCGCGACGCTGTCGGCGATGGCCATCGTGAGCAGCAACCTCCTGACCACCGACAAACCGACGCTCGTGGTCGCCGCCGCGGTCACCGTGCTGCTGTCCGGGCTCTCCACCGTCTCCGCTGTGCAGGACGCGATCACCGGCTACAACGTCACCGCCGCCGGCCGCACCATGGAAACCGCGCTGATGTCGGCCGGCCTGATCGCCGGGGTCGTGCTGGCCCTGCGGATCGCCGTCATGCTCGGCCTGCCGCGGACGCCGTTGCCCGAGGTCAGCGGGTCGACGCCGCAGCAGCTGCCGCTCGTCGTGCTCGGCGGCGCCGGCGCCTCCGCCTGCTTCGCGCTCGCCAGCTACTCCAAGATGCGGGCCATGCTGGTCGCCGCGGCCGCCGGGGCCATCGGCGCCGCCGTCTACGGCAGCCTGATGCTGGCCCAGCTCGACGGCGTCAGCTCGTCCGCGGTCGCCGCGACGCTCGTCGGTTTCTGCGGCGGCGTGCTCGCGCGGCGACTCGGCGTTACTCCACTGGTGGTCGCCGTGTCCGGGATCACTCCGCTGCTTCCGGGCCTTTCGACCTACCGTGGTCTGTATCAGATCGGGGTCGAGCCCAGTGGCGACATCTCGACGCTCATGACGGCCGTCGCGATCGGGCTTGCGCTGGCAGCGGGCGTGGTACTCGGCGAATGGCTCGCCCAGCCGGTACGGACCGGTCTGGGCAGGCTCGAGCGGCGGTTCGCCGGACCACGCATGGCTGGTCCGCTCGAACCGACCGAGCGAAGCTTGGAGTAACCCGACGGTCACCGGCTGTTCATCGCTCACGCGATAGGGTTTCACTCTGGGGCCGCGACCCAGGACGCGAGGAGCAGCAGACGTGAGTGACAAGAAGGAGAACGGGAACCAGGCCGACTTCGTCGTGGTGGCGAACCGGCTACCGGTCGACCTCGAACGCAGCAACGACGGCGAACGCCGCTGGACGGCCAGCCCGGGCGGGCTCGTCTCCGCGCTGGAGCCGTTCCTGCGCTCGCGGAAGGGCGCCTGGGTCGGCTGGCCGGGCATCCCCGACGTCGACGTGGACGAGTTCGACGACGACGGCCTCGTGCTGCACCCCGTCTCCCTGAGCGCCGACGAGGTCCGCGACTACTACGAGGGCTTCTCCAACGCGACGCTCTGGCCGCTCTACCACGACGTCGTCGAGCGCCCGGTGTTCGACCGCGTGTGGTGGAACAGCTACGTCAAGGTGAACCGCCGCTTCGCGCAGGCCAGCGCCGAGGTCGCCGCCCCGGGCGCGACCGTCTGGATCCAGGACTACCAGCTGCAGCTGGTGCCGGCGATGCTGCGCGAGCTCAGACCCGACCTGCGCATCGGCTTCTTCCTGCACATCCCCTTCCCGCCGGTCGAGCTGTTCATGCAGATGCCGTGGCGCGCCGCGATCATCCGCGGCCTCACCGGCGCCGACCTCGTCGGCTTCCACCGCCCCGGCGGGGCGCAGAACTTCCTCTGGCTGTGCCGCCAGCTGATCGGCCTCGAGTCGACGCGCGGCGCGGTCGGCGTCCGGTCGCGGCCGGGCACCATGCAGGTCGGTGACCGGACCGTCCGGGTCGGCGCCTTCCCCATCTCCATCGACGCCGCCGGGCTCGACACCCTCGCCCGCACGAAGGGCGTCCAGGAGCGGGCCGCGCAGCTGCGGCGCGACCTCGGCAACCCCAAGACGGTCCTGCTCGGCGTCGACCGCCTCGACTACACCAAGGGCATCGACCTGCGCCTGCAGGCGCTGCACGAGCTCCTGCACGAGGGCAGGCTGCAGCCGGACGACGTCACGTTCGTCCAGCTCGCCACCCCCAGCCGCGAGCGCGTCGAGCACTACCAGCGGATGCGCGGCGAGATCGAGCAGATGGTCGGGCGGATCAACGGCGAGTTCTCCCGCGTCGGCCACCCGGTCGTCCACTACCTGCACCAATCGGTCGATCGCACCGAGCTGGCCGGCTTCTTCTCCGCCGCGGACGTCATGGTCGTGACGCCCCTGCGTGACGGAATGAACCTCGTCTGCAAGGAGTACGTCGCCGCCCGGCACGACCTCGGGGGCGCGTTGGTGCTGTCGGAGTTCGCCGGTGCCGCCGCCGAGCTCTCTAGCGCATTCCTCGTGAACCCTCACGACCTGGACGGGGTGAAGGACGCTTTGGTAGCTGCCATTACGCTCGACCCGGCTGAGGGCCGTCGCCGGATGCGCGCCATGCGTCGCCAGGTCCTCACTCATGACGTCGATCGATGGGCGCGCTCGTTCCTCCAAGCCTTGGGTGCCGAAGCGGTCGACTGACATAGTCCCGACCATGCACGAGCTCCTGAGGAGGAGTGTTGACTGCCGAGGCCCTGCCCGCCGAGCTACGGCGCGCGATCGTCCAGATCGCCCGTACTCCGCGTCTGCTGGTTGCCTGCGATTACGACGGCACGCTGGCACCCATCACGCTCAACCCGGACGAGGCACGCCCGCTGCCGGAGTCCGTCGGGGCCCTCAGATCGCTCGCCGGTCTGCACGAGACCACCACCGCGGTCATCTCCGGCCGCGCCCTGCGTGACCTCGCGACGCTCTCGCGGCTGCCCTCCGAGGTGAACCTCGTGGGCAGCCACGGCTCGGAGTTCGACATCGGCTTCATCCACGCCCTCGACGAGAAGGCGCGGGAGCTGCACCGGCGGCTGGAGGCCGAGCTCGAACAACTCGTGCTGGACGTCCCGGGCGTGTCCCTGGAGGTCAAGCCGGCGAGCATCGCGGTGCACGTGCGCCGGGCCGAGCACGAGGCCGGGCGCCGCGTGCTCGCGGCCGTCCACTCCGGACCGTCCACTTGGGAGGGCGTGTCGACCACCGACGGCAAGGAGGTGGTCGAGCTCGCGGTCGTCCAGACGGACAAGGGCCGCGCGCTCGACATCCTGCGCCACCAGGTCGGCGCCACCGCGGCGATCTTCCTCGGCGACGACGTCACCGACGAGAAGGCCTTCGCCCGCCTTTCCGGCCCCGACCTGGGCATCAAGGTCGGTGACGGCGAGACGCTCGCCGGCTTCCGCGTGCCCGACACCGTCGACGTCGCGCTGGTCCTCGGCTTCCTGCTGGAGGAGCGGCGCAACTGGCTCTACGGCGAGTCGGCCCCGCCGATCGAGCGGCTGTCGATGCTGGCCAACGAGCGGTCGGTCGCGCTGCTGACGCCGGACGCCAAGCTGACCTGGCTCTGCCACCCCGGGCCGGACGCGCCCGCGGTGTTCGCCGACCTGCTCGGCGGCGAGGGGGCCGGCCACTTCTCCATCAAGCCCCACCGCAACGGCCTCCCGCTCGGCCAGCGCTACCTGCCGAACACGATGACGGTCGAGACGCGCTGGTCGCGCCTGCTCGTCACCGACTACCTCGAGCCGGAGAGCCCGCAGCACCGGACGGACCTCGTCCGCGTGATCTCGGGCGAGGCGGCGGCGAGCGTCAAGTTCGCGCCGCGTCCCGAATTCGGCGGCGTGCCGGTGAAGCTGGAGATCGTCGAGGGCGGCCTGCGGGTGCTCGGCACGTCGGAGCCGTTCGTGCTCTACTCGCCGGGCGTCGAGTGGACCCTCACCTCCGACGGCCTCCACGACACCGCGACGGCGCTGGTCCAGCCGACGCCGACCCAGCCGGTCGTGCTGGAGCTGCGCTGCGGCACCACCGACCTCGGCGACCACGAACTGTCCGAAGTGGAACGCCGCGACCGCGCGGGCCGCTACTGGAGCGAGTGGACGTCGAAGCTGCAGCTGCCGAAGGTGCAGACCGACCTCGTGCTGCGCTCGGCGCTGACCCTGCGCGGCCTGGTCAACACCGACACCGGCGGCGTGCTCGCCGCGGCGACGTCGTCGCTGCCGGAGGAGATCGGCGGCGTCCGCAACTGGGACTACCGCTACTGCTGGATCCGCGACGCCGCGATGACCGTGCGGGAGCTCGCGCACCTGGGCTCACTCGAAGAGGCCGAGGGCTACCTCAAGTGGCTGCACGGCGTGCTCGCGACGCTGGCCGGCCCCGAGCGGCTCCACCCGCTGTACACCCTGTCCGGAGGCGTCATCGGCGCCGAGGCCGTGATCGAGTCGCTGCCCGGTTATGCCGGTTCTCGCCCGGTTCGCGTCGGCAACCTGGCGAACCACCAGGTGCAGCTGGACGTCTTCGGCCCGGTCGTCGAGCTGGTCGGCACGCTCGCCGGCGCGCGCGGTGACCTGCGTGACGAGGACTGGCAGATGGTCCGCGCGATGGCGGAAGCCGTCACGCGGCGCTGGAACGAGCCGGACCACGGGATCTGGGAGGAGCGGCACGTGCCGCGCCACCGGGTCTACTCCCGCGTCATGTGCTGGGTGACCATCGACCGCGCGATCAAGCTCGGCGAGCAGTACGGCCGCGACGTGCCGGGCCAGTGGCCGTCGCTGCGTGACGCGATCAAGGACGACGTCCTCACCCACGGCTGGAACGACGAGGTCCAGGCCTTCACCACGGCTTATGACGGCACGGACCTCGACGCGGCCTCGCTGTTCGTCGGGCTCACCGGCCTCATCGACCCGGCGGACGAGCGCTTCCAGCAGACGGTGACCGCGATCGAGGCGGAGCTGCGCAGTGGGTCCACTGTGTACCGTTACCGCCGCGACGACGGCCTCCCGGGCGGCGAGGGCGGCTTCCACATCTGCGCGGCGTGGCTGATCGAGGCGTACCTGCTCACCGGGCGGCGCACCGAGGCCCAGGAGCTGTTCGACCAGATCGTCGCGGCCGCCGGCCCGACGGGGCTGCTGCCCGAGCAGTACGACCCCATCGCCGAGCGGTCCCTCGGCAATCATCCGCAGGCTTATTCGCACATCGGGCTGATCCGGTGCGCCAACTTGCTGGCGGCCGGCTAGCCCTTTCGGTCCGAACTGCCGTCAAGGCCACCTTGCAGGCGTCAGACGCCCGTAAGGTGGCCTTGACGGCATTCGGAGGTGGTGGATGCAAGGAACGTTCGGACAGGTCGAGTTCGTGCCGCTGCCACCCCGGTTCGCCGAGCGGGTGCGCTGGGGCTCGGTGGTCGTCGGCTGCTCGATGATCGCCGGCATGGTGCTGCTGTTCGGGCTGACGACGTTCCTGCAGGGCATGGTCCACGGCCACGCCTTCCCGGACGCGCTGGTCGGCAAGGCCGCGACGGTCCTGCCGCCGCTGGGCGTGCTGGCGATCGCGGTGCTGGTGCTCTCGTCCCGCCGCTGCCTGCGCGGCGACTACCTGGTGGTCGCGATCGCCGCGTCCGCCCGCAACGCGCTCGTGTTCACGTACGTGCTGACGCTCGTGCTGATCCTCGGGTCGTTCGCGGTCCCGATCGTGTTCCGGGTGTGGCGCGACAGCCCGCACGTCCAGGCGCCGGACCTGCTCACGACGTTCTCGACGTTCGCCTTCGCCACCGTGGGGTTCCTGGCGGGGATGTTCTACGTGCGGCCGTCGATGCAGACGCTCCGGAAGTTCAGCAATCACCCGATTTGGTGAGGAAAGCCGACCAGGCGGCGGCGCTCAGGCGGAGTTCGCCCTCGGGCGCTTTGGAGTCCCGAACGGCCACCTGCGCGCTCACGGACACCTCAACGCAGTCGCTGCCTTCACCGCTGCCGCTGTAGCTGCTCTTGAACCACCGCGCGTCTACAGTGGACACCGCAGCCTCCTGATCAGAGCCGTTCGATCAGCGCGATCGAATCCTCCGCATCCAGGGCCCGATCGGCGAAATCCTTGAAGGCCAGCCTAGCAGCGGATACCTCTTCCCTTTTCTCAACGTGAACCGACCCGAAGATGTGCTCCACATAGGCGATATCGGGCTCCTCGGAGTCATTGAAGCTCGCGACGATCAGGTTGCCGAACTGCCCGTCGTAGGCGCCGACTTCCTCCGGAACGATCTGCAGGGTCACGTTCGGCAGCCGCGCCCGGTCAACCAGGTGCTGCAACTGCTCCTGCCGCTCCGCACCGCCGAGAACCGGCCGCCGGAGCGCGTACTCGTCGATGATCGCGTGGAACTGCAAGATCGGCTCGTCGGTGAGCCGCAGCTGCCGCAGCAGTCGCACGGTGACCTGGTTCTCCAGCACCTTCGGCTTCATCTGCACGCGCGCCGCGGCGAAGACCTCGCGCATGTACGCCTCGGTCTGCAACAGCCCGGGGATGTAGCCGAACTGGAAGACCCGCACCTTGCTCGCCTCGGCCTCGATCGGCAGGAACCCGCGGTTGCCCACGCCGTAGTGGTGCCACCAGCCCTTCTCCTTGGCGCGGTCGTAGGCGGAGATGTACTCGTCCCAGTCCGAAACGACCACGTTGTACCGGTCCAGCAGCGCGCGGAAGTCGTGATAGGGCGGCAGGTACCCCATCTCGATGCGGGACATCTTGCTCGTCGACATGCGCAGCGGCGCGCCGGCTTCGTCCTGGGTCATGCCGAGCCGTTCGCGCATGCGCTTGAGCTGGCGCCCCAGCTGCCGGGCGGGCAGGTTCGGCTCACCCACGACGTCTGACCCCTCGGAACCACATGGGCACGGATAGTAAGGGCCGGGTCCGACAGTTCGGGAATCCCACGTGCACAGATTTCTTTGCACAGTTTCCTTTGCACCGCTACAGTGGCGGCATGACCAGCGCTCCACCACCGGAAGAGCTCGACCCGGACGCCCTCAAGGCCGTCACGCACCCGCTGCGCCGCCGGATACTCGGCGTGTTGTCGGCCGGGCCGGCGACAGCCACGAAGCTCGCCCAAGCCCTGGGCGAGAACACCGGCGCGACCAGCTACCACCTGCGGGAGCTGGCGCGCTTCGGGTTCGTCGAGGACGTCCCGGAGCTCGCGCGGGGCAAGGAACGGTGGTGGCGGACGCGGCCGCGGGACATCCGCTGGCCGCGCCGCAGTGAGCAGAGCGCGGAATCCCAGGTGCTGTTCGACGACATGCAGCGCCAGGGGTTCGAGGACGACCTCGAGAAGCTCAACCGGTTCGCGGAAAAGCGTGACGAACTGCCCGGCGACTGGCCGGACGCGCTGCTCTACGCACGCGGCGGCACCTGGCTCACCGCCGAGGAGCTGCTGCAGTTCTGGAACGACTACATGGAGCTGTTCCGCCGGTACTGGCGAGCCGAGGACGACCGGTCACCGGAAGCGCGGCGCGTGCTCGTGCGCCTGCTCGCGTTCCCGGAACCAGGGGAATGACATGACAGGGGATCTCACATGCGAAGAGGGGCTCTACTACTGGCCGGGGTGATCCTGGCGGTCACGGCGGCGGCGCCACCGGCTTCGGCGGCGGATCTGGCCAACGACGACGTGACGTTCACGAACGGCGGGGTGACGTTGCACGGCACCGTCGTCGCGCCACCCGGCGGGACGAAACTGCCGGGCCTCGTGATGGTCGACGGGTCGGGGGAACACACCCGGAACGACCACCGCTCCGAAGCGGAAGCCTTTGCACGGCAAGGCATCGCGACACTGGTTTACGACAAGCGCACCGAGGGATACTCGCAGTTCTCGCGGTCGTACTCGACCCTCGCCGACGACGCTCTGGCGGCGGTCGAAGCGTTGCGGAAGCGGCCTGAGGTCGATCCGGCGCGGGTCGGCGTCTGGGGGTTGAGCGAAGGAGGCTGGGTGGCACCGCTGGCGGCTTCTCGTTCCGCTGACGTCGCTTTCGTCGTGACGCTGGGGGCGAACGGCGTCGAACCGTCGCGGCAACAGGCCTGGGCGATCGAGAACCAGTTGCGGCGCTTGGGAATGGACGGGTCGTTGGTGGGGATGGCGTCGTCGACGATGATGCGTCAGCTCGTCGGCGGCGGCGTGTTCCCGGAGGCGCACTACGACCCGGTGGCGGTGCTGAAGAGCCTGCGACAGCCGGTGCTCGGGTTGTGGGGCGCGAAGGACGTCCTGACGCCACCGGGCGAAGCGATCCGGATCTTCCGGGATTCGTTGGCGCACTACACGTTGCGGGTCTTCCCGGACGCGCAGCACCAGCTGCGTCGCACCACGGACGGCTTCGACAAGCTGCCCGGTTATGCGCCGGGCTACCTGGAACTGGTGGGCACGTGGGTGCACGCCCTGCCCGCCGCGTCTTCCGCCGATGCGGCACCGGCTCAGGACCGGCCGAGCACGGTCGTGACGCCGTTGGCCTGGTACGAGTCGACTTGGCTCCAGCTCGCCGTACTGCTGTTCCTGGTGCTGGCGTTCGCTTTCTACCCGCTGTTCCGGCGTGGTCCTTCGGCCGCTTCGGCCCGCTGGCTGACGACGACCGGGCTGCTCGCGGTCCTGGGCTTCCTGGCGTTCGACGTGCTGATCCAGGTGACGATGGGCCGGAGCCTGGGCCCAGTGCTCGCGGGACGGCCGTTGCCGTGGCTGGCGCTGCAGCTGCTCTCGCTGGGCGCGGTGGCCGCCGCCATCGGCACGGCGGTGGCGTGGTGGCGGCACCGCACCCCGCGGCTCGCGGTCTCGCTGGCCGGCGGCGTGGTGTTCGTCCCCTGGGCGGTCTACTGGGGACTGCTGGCGATCTAGGCGGAGTAGCCCTTCGGCGGGATCAGCGTCGCGAGCTGGTTGAAGCTGAGCCAGTAGAGCTGGTTCCCGCCGAAGTTCGCCGGGTCGGCGATCTTGACGGTCCGGTCGGAGCTGTCGTACCCGATGACGGTGAAGTAGTGGTAGATCGTGTAGTTCGGGTAGCCCGGCGGGTGGTTGTTCGCGGGCGCGACGATGTTGGCGACGATCGCGTAGCCGTTGTCGATGTCGAGCACGATGTCGTTCCACAGCAGGTCACGCTGGGCCTGGGTCGGCGGGTCGTTCGGCATCTCCTTGGTCTCGTACCAGGAGGTGCCGAGATCGCCGTTGAGGACGCCGGTGACCTGGCCGACCCAGTCGGTGCCGTTGGTGGTGGTGCCGAGCTGGGCCGCGAGAGTGCCCTGGCTCGGCAGGTTCCCGGTCCGCGCGGAAAGGGCGATCCGCGTGGCGGCGGGGCCGCACCAGTACCCGGTCTCCTGCACTTGGTATTGAACGTTGAGCACGGCTTCGGTGGTGGCACTGGCAACCGCGGGCAGCGAAACGAGCCCCAAGGCGGCGACGAGCGTGACGAATCCCAGCCGGAATCTGCGCATGACGATCCTTCCCCAGTTGTGACGTCGGTTGGCCAACGCCTCACTCGGTGATGATCCCGACAATCAGCCACGGCGTCCCTCACCTGCCCTGAACAGATCACGACGAAAGTAGGGTCGGCCGTGAACGCCTGCGAAGGCTGCGGGCAACTGGGGGCATGCAGGTGATCCACGAGGGAGCGGAGATCTGGGGGCACGACCGCCCGGACCTGGGCGGAGCCGAGCCCGGGCCGGCGTTCGGCCGGCTCTTCGACGCCCACGCCGCAGCCTTGCGCCGGTACCTGGCCCGGCGGGTCGGTACCGAACCGGCGAACGACCTCGTTGCCGAGACCTTCCTCGTCGCGCTCCGGCGCCGCGAGAACTATCGGCCCGAGCTCGGCACCGCGCGGTCGTGGCTCTACGGCATCGCCACCAACCTGCTGCGCCACCACATCCGCTCCGAGCTGCGCGGCCTGCAAGCCACCGCGCGGCTCGCCCGCGCCGGCGACACCAGCCACGCGGGTCACGACGGCCGCGTCGCCGAGCAGGTCGACGCCCAGGTGCGCGCCGCCCAGCTCGCCGGTGCGCTGGCCAAGCTCAGCCCCGCCGATCGCGACACGCTGCTGCTCGTGTCGTGGGCCGGGCTGGAACCGGCCGAGGTCGCGGAGGCGCTCGGCGTCCCGCCGGGTACCGTCCGGTCCCGGCTGCACCGGATCAGACGCTGGCTCAGGACGAACGCCCCGGCTCAGGAGGAGGTGCAGGACCTTGCGTGAAGACAACGTCCGGAAGATCTGGTCCGACGCCGAACTCGACGCGGCGCTCTCGGACCTCCACGACGGCGTCGACGAGGATGACGGCCTGGCCTTCGCCCGCGCGTCCCTGATGACCGCGGCCGGCACTTCGGACGCACCGCCCCAGCCGCGCCGGTCCGGGACCTGGCGGTGGATCGCGGTGGCGGCCGCGGTCGTCACGCTGGTGGGCGGCCTCGCGATCGTCACTTCGCTGAAGACACCGCCTTCGGAGCCGGCACAGCCGGCGGCGACGCTCCAGGACATCGACCGCCCGCTCGCCCCCGGCGAGTTCCACTACGCGCAGCGGCTTTCGTGGCTGCCCGAGATCCTGGAGGACAAGCCGGTCATGATCCAGCAGCGGGTCGAGCTGTGGATCCCGGCCGACCCCACCGGCGTCTGGCACCGGCGCACGAGGTGGACGGGCGCCGTCCGCGGCCTCGACGAGCCGAAGCACGTCCAGGTGAACCAGCTGCCCTTCGACGAATACGGCCCGGGCGGCCGGTTCGGAACCGGCCAGAACCTGGGCGGGCAGACCGCCCCGACGTGGAACACGCCGTTCCAGAACTGGCTGTCCCCGGACGCGGACTTCGTTGCCTCGCTCACCCCCGACCGGGGGAAGCTGGCCAAGCGCCTGAACTTCGACACCATCAGCGTGCACGACAACGGGAAGGCGCACACCGCCACGGAAGCGCTCGACATGGTGCGGACCGCGCTGGAGACCGGCCTGGTCCGCAAGGACGTCCGGCTCGCGCTGCGCGACGCGTTCGGCGGGGTCACCGGCGCGTTCGTGGTGACGGGCCGGACCAGGGACGGCCGCGCCGCCACGGTCCTGGGCACGAAGGACACGGGCCAGCGGCTCTTCCTCGACCCGGCGACGGCACAGCTGCTGTCCTGGGACGGCAGGTTCCCGCCCACACCGGTGACCACCCGCAGCAGCGAGGTGCCCATGAGCACGTCCAGGAATCCGCCCCGATCGAGCGGCGGCGCGGGTCCGCCGGCCACGACGACCACCACCCCGGTTTCGCCGCAGCTCGTCCAGGATCTGGAGACGGTCTACTCGTTCGCGATCACCCGGACCTCGGGGTGATCAGCGGGCGTGACTGGCCGCGTTCAGCGCGTCCGCGACGTTCGCCACCTCCAAGACCCGGATCCCCGCCGGCGGCTTCCCGGAGTCCGGCGGCACCAGCGCGTGCGTGAAGCCCAGCCGGGCTGCCTCCGCCAGGCGGCGCCCCACGCTCGGCACCCGGCGGATCTCGCCCGCCAGCCCCACTTCGCCCACCGACACCAGCCGCGGCGACAGCGCCACGTCTTCGAACGAGGACGTCAACGCCAGCACGAGCGCGAGATCGATCCCCGGCTCGGTGATCTTCATGCCGCCGACCGTGGCCGTGTACACGTCCTTGTCGCCCAGCTTCAGCCCGCCGCGCTTCTCCAGCACCGCCAGGACCATCGCCACCCGGGCCGAGTCCAGGCCGCTCACCGCGCGCCGCGGCTGCGGTGCCGACGTCGACGACACCAGCGCCTGGACCTCCCCCAGCAGCGGCCGCTTGCCTTCCATCGACACCGTGATCGCCGTGCCCGGCACCGGCTCCGCCGTGCGGCTGATGAACAGCCCCGACGGGTCCGGCACCCCGACGATGCCCTCTTCCTGCAGCTCGAAGCAGCCGATCTCGTCGGACGCGCCGAACCGGTTCTTGATGCCGCGGAGCATCCGCAGCGTCGAATGCTTGTCGCCCTCGAACTGCAGCACCACGTCCACCAGGTGCTCCAGCACGCGTGGGCCGGCCACCGAGCCGTCCTTCGTGACGTGCCCCACCAGCACCACCGGCAGCCCTCGCTCCTTGGCCACCGCGACCAGCCCGGACGTCACCGCGCGGACCTGCGTCACCCCGCCCGGTGAGCCGTCGACCTGCGGGGACGCCATCGTCTGCACCGAGTCGACGATCAGCATGCCCGGCTTGACGTCGTCGATGTGCCCGAGGATGGCCGACAGGTCGCTCTCGGCGGCCAGGTACATGGCGTCGTGGACGTTGCCCGTTCGCTCGGCGCGCAACCGGACCTGCCCCGCGGACTCCTCGCCCGTGACGTACAGCGACCGGTCGACCGTCTTCGCCCACTGGTAGGCGACCTCGAGCAGCAGAGTCGACTTGCCGACACCGGGCTCACCCGCGAGCAGCACCACGGCGCCGGGCACCAGGCCGCCGCCCAGCACCCGGTCGAGCTCCGAGACGCCGGTGCGGCGGGCTCGCGCCGCCTCGACGTCGACCTCGCCGATCGGCCGCGCGGGCGCGCTCGGTGCCCCGGCGGCGACGCGCTGGATGGCCGGCTTGACCGGGGCTCCGCGTTCCTCGAGGGTGCCCCACTCCTGGCACTCCGGACACCGGCCCAGCCACTTGGCCGCTTCGTACCCGCAGCTCGCGCAGCGGTAGGTGGTCCCCTTCTTCACCCCGCGAGGCTATCGGCGACCACCGACAAAACCGGGGACCTACTCCTTGACGTGCGCCGGCGCCGCGACGGGCAGCTCGACGGTGACCGCTCCGGCACCCTGGAAGACGAAGGTGACCTTGATGGTCTGCCCCGGCCAGAGCGGCTGCTTCAGCGCGGCCAGCGTCACGGTGCCCTTGCCGACGACCTCGGGCTGGGTCGGCGTCGCGGCCGGGCCGGTCGACGGGACCTCGGAGGTGGACGTCGCGGTGAGGCTGCCCGGGGTGTTGGTCTCCGACTTCGTGGCGGTCGGGCTCGAAGGCGGGGTGGACGACGACGTCGGCGCGGCCGGCGATGTGGTCTGCACCTCGTTGGTGGACTCGACGGCGTCTTCCGGGCCGATCACCAGGGAGTGCCCGGCGACGACGGCCTTCGAACCGCCGACGGTCGCCTGGGCGCCGTCCTCGGTCGTCACCGAAACGAGGGAGTCGTCCTGGGTGCCCTGGTTCACGATCGTCAGCGTCAGCGCGGGGGTCGCGCCGGCCGGGTAGCCCGGGCCGGACGTCGGGTACTGCACCGCGACGTCGCGCAGGACGATCGTCTTGACCTGGGCATGCGTGCCGTTGACCGCGGGCTGCTGCGTGTCGGTCTGGGTGATCTGGCCGGCCCCGCACCCGGCGAGCACGAGCGCGGCACCGAGCGCCAGCACGCCCGCGCCGAGCACGCGACGATTCTGCAGCCTCACGTCGCAGTCCTTCCCTTTTCACGGCCTCGTCCCCGCGAAGACTAGCCGGGGGCGATCTCCCGGGCAGAACCGGTCCGCGTTGCGCCCAAGATCAACCGTCTACAAAGGATTTCCGTTTGCCGGCGAAACCCGTCCCGGTCACCTGCATGAGCATGGGGGTCGGACGTTTGTCAACCCCCGCTCAGGCCGCTGACCTGCGAGGACGAGTCCGGCCCGCTAGGTGGGCACTGGCGGACCGTGATAGGATGGAGTCAGCGAAAGGGGCAGAGGACACATGGTTTTCAAGGTCGGAGAGACCGTCGTCTACCCGCACCACGGTGCCGCACTCATCGAAGCCATCGAGACCCGCGTGATCAAGGGCGAGGAAAAGAAGTACCTCGTCCTCAAGGTCGCGCAAGGGGATCTCACGGTTCGCGTGCCCGCTGACAACGCCGAGATCGTAGGCGTACGCGATGTCGTCGGGCAAGAAGGACTGGACAAGGTCTTCGACGTTCTGCGTGCTCCGCACACCGAGGAACCAACGAACTGGTCTCGTCGGTACAAGGCCAACCTCGAGAAGCTCGCCTCCGGCGATGTGAACAAGGTGGCCGAAGTGGTGCGCGACCTCTGGCGGCGAGAGAAGGACCGCGGGCTTTCGGCAGGCGAGAAGCGCATGCTCGCCAAGGCGCGGCAAATTCTGGTCAGCGAGCTCGCGCTCGCGGAGGGCACCGACGAGGACAAGGCTGAAGTCCTCCTCGACGAAGTTCTGGAAACCGCGACGGTCTAGCCCAGGGCATCCTGCCCGACGGGCGGGTGGGTGCCTCTACGATCGCGAACCGATGAACGTCGTCGTGATCGTGACCGTCGCACATCATGCCTCCGACGGAGAGCTCGCTCTCACGCCGGTCCATGGTGAGGCGCTACTCACGCACACCGTGCGGGGGCTGCTCGGCGTACCGGAGATCGATCTGGTGCTCGTAGCGGCCCCCCAGCGGTGTGCTTTTTCGTTTTCCGAGGCGGTTCGCGGCCTCCGCTGCCGGGTCGTCACCGGCTCTCCCCGGCAGGCCTTCGCCGCGGTCGAGCCCGATCTTGCCCGTGACACAGTTGTACTCCTCCACGACGCTCTGCGGGCCTTCATTCCTGCGGAAACCGTGCGTGACATCATCAACGCGGTCGGTGATTCCCCGATCGTGGTGCCGGTGCTGCCGATGGCGGACACGGTAAAGGTGACGAACGCCTCGTTCATCGTCGGGACCGAGGACCGGAACCGGTTGCGCACGGCCCAGACCCCGATCGGCTACACGCTCGAGGCGTTCCGGTCGGCCACGCCGTGGGACGTCACCGGCGCGGCGACGGTCCCAGGGCACCCGGACGCGATGCGCGTCACGACCGATTTCGAACTGTCCCTGGCCGAGGCGATCGCGGCGGCACCGAAGAACGAGGAGACGCTGTGAGGATCGGCAACGGGGTCGACGTCCACCCGGTCGAAGCGGGCCGCGAGTGCTGGATGGCAGGGCTGTTGTGGCCGGGCGTGGACGGCTGCGCGGGCCACTCGGACGGCGACGTGGCAGCGCACGCACTGTGCGACGCCCTGCTGTCGGCGGCGGGCTTGGGCGACCTCGGCGCGGTGTTCGGCACGGGCGACCCCCGCATGAACGGCGCGCATGGAGCGGACATGCTGACGGAGGTCCGCGGGTTGATCTCGGCGGCTGGTTGGCGAGTGGGGAACGCGTCGGTGCAGATCGTGGGCAACGCACCGCGGGTGGGGAAGCGGCGCGAAGAGGCACAGAAGGTGCTGTCGGAGGCAGTGGGCGGCCCGGTGAGCGTGTCGGGAACAACATCGGACGGCTTGGGTCTGACGGGCCGAGGCGAGGGCATCGCAGCCTTCGCGACAGCGCTCCTGCTCGCTGCGGACTAGGTCCCCGCCGGCGTTCGGACGCAGTGAATGACTCATTCCTGGCATCCGACGACATGAATGAGTCATTCACTGCATCCAGGCTCGCGCTGTTGACGGCTCGCCAGCGCCCCAATGTGGCATTCGGTGCGTCCAACGCACCCAATGTGGCGTTCGGTGCGTCAGACGCAACCAACGCCACATTGGGGCGCTCGGGGACCCGGCCATCGGAAGCCGGAATAGGGCCCAACCCCCGCCGGTTTCGCGTGATATGGCCCTCACCCTTTCGGACGCTGTCCGCGCGCTGATCGACGGCAAGAACTTCGCCACCGTCGCCACCCTCGATCCCGACGGCGGCCCCCAGACCTCCGTCGTCTGGGTCGGCCTCGACGACGGCGATCTCGTCTTCAGCGCGACCGAAGACCGCCGGAAGGTCCGCAACCTGCGCCGCGACCCGCGCGTGAGCGTCTCCATCACCGACGCCGCCGACCCGTACCGCCACACTCAGCTCCGCGGCACCGTCACCATCGAGCCCGACCCCGGCAAGACCCTCCCGAAGATCCTCAGCCACAAGTACCTCGCCCAGGACCCACCGCCGGAAAGCGAGAGCACCGAGCGCGTGATCGTGCGACTGAAAGCCGACAAGATCGCGGGCAACGTCACATAGGGTCCAGACCATGTTCAACGAAGCCACCAAGGCCCTGCTCGACGGCACCAACTACCCCGTCCTCGCCACCACCAACGCCGACGGCTCGCCGCAGAGCTCCGTCGTCTGGGCGCGCCGCGACGGCGACACCGTGCTCTTCGTGACCGTCCAGGGCCGGCGCAAGGAACGCAACATCCGCCGCGACCCGCGGGTGTCGCTCTCCGTCTTCGACCTGGCCGATCCCGAGAACTACGTCGAGATCCGCGGCCGCGCCGAGGTCAGCGTCGAAGGCGGCCGCGAGCTGAACGACGAACTGGCCCGCAAGTACACCGGCACGACCTTCCCGCCCGAGCCGCCGGAGGTCGTGCGCGTGCTCGTGCGCGTTGTTCCCGAACACATCACAGGGCATTCGGCCTGACGGTCCCGTTAGGCTGAATCCCATGACGATCAGGGCGGTGTTGTTCGACTACTCCGGCACGCTCTTCCGGCTCGAGCAGGACGAGTCGTGGCTCGCCGAACTGACCGACCACGAGGGCACGCCGCTCGACATCGAGGCGCAGGCCGAGCTGATGCGCCGGATGACCGCGCCGGTCGGGCAGGTCGTCGAGCTGGACGCCGAGCACGTGCACGCCTGGCAGCACCGCGACCGCGACCCCGGGCTGCACCGGAAGGTCTACCTCGAGGTGCTCAAGAAGTCCGGCGTCCCGCACGCCGACCAGGCCGAAGCCCTCTACAACAGGCTCATCGATCCCAGCCAGTGGACGCCGTACCCGGACACCGAAGCCGCGCTGAAGGCCGCCGCCGAGCGCGGGCTCAAGGTGGGCGTGCTGAGCAACATCGCCTTCGACATCCGGCCGGCCTTCACCGCGCGCGGGTGGGACGCCTACGTCGACGAGTTCGTGCTGTCCTTCGAGGTCGGCGCCATCAAGCCGGAGCTGGAGATCTTCCGCAAGGCCGTGCAGGGGCTCGGCGTCCCGGCCACCGAGACGCTGATGGTCGGCGACAGCGAGGAGGCCGACGGCGGCGCCCGCGCGCTCGGCTGCGAGTTCGCGCTGGTCGACCCGCTGCCCACCGCCGAACGGCCGGACGCCCTGCTCACGGCGTTGCGCACGCACGGCGTCGGCTAGGGGCTGCGACCTCGCTCACGCCCACCCCGTACCCTTTCAGGGTGGCCCTTCACCTTTTCGACACAGCGACCCGGAGCGTGCGGGAGTTCCACCCCGTCCGTAGCGGAACGGCGTCGATCTACGTGTGTGGTGCCACCGTGCAGGGCGTTCCGCACATCGGGCACGTCCGCGGCGTCCTGAACTACGACGTCCTGCGCCGCTGGCTCGTCCACAGTGGACTGGACGTGCTGCTGGTCCGCAACGTCACCGACATCGACGACAAGATCCTCACCAAGGCGGCCGAGCACGACCGGCCGTGGTGGGAGTGGGGCGCGACGCACGAGCGCGCCTTCGAGGAGGCGTACGAGCAGCTCGGCTGCCTGCCGCCGTCGATCAACCCGCGCGCGACCGGCCACGTCACCCAGATGGTCGAGCTGATGGAGCGCCTCATCGAGGGCGGCCACGGCTACGTCGCGGACGGCGACGTCTACTTCTCGGTCAAGTCGTTCGACGAGTACGGCAAGCTGTCCGGCCAGGTCCTCGAGGACGTCCAGCAGGGCGAGACGCCGACCCGCGGCAAGCGCGACCCGCGCGACTTCACCATGTGGAAGAGCGCGAAGCCGGGCGAGCCGTCGTGGCCGACGCCGTGGGGGAACGGCCGGCCGGGCTGGCACCTGGAGTGCTCGGCGATGGCGACTGCGTACCTCGGCGCGGAGTTCGACATCCACGGCGGCGGCATCGACCTCGTCTTCCCGCACCACGAGAACGAGCGCGCCCAGTCGAACGCGGCGGGCGACGCCTTCGCGCGGTTCTGGCTGCACAACGCCTGGGTGACCATGTCCGGCGAGAAGATGTCGAAGTCGCTCGGCAACACCGTGTCGATCCCGTCGATGCTGGAGCGCTACCGGGCGCCGGAGCTGCGCTACTACCTGGTGCAGCCGCACTACCGGTCGACGATCGAGTACTCCGACGGCGCGCTGTCCGAAGCCGCGCAGGGCTACCGGCGGATCGAGACGTTCCTGCGCCGCGCCGCGCAGTCGGGCGAGGTGACGCTGGGCACGATCCCGGACGCGTTCGCCAACGCGCTCGACGACGACCTGGCCACCCCGCAGGCGTTCGCCGTGGTCCACACCACGGTGCGGGACGGTAACGCCGCCCTCGACGCGGGCGACACCTCCAAGGCACTCGAATTCGCCGCGGCCGTCCGCGCGATGACCGACGTGCTGGGCCTCGACCCGCTGTCCGCGCGCTGGTCGGAGGCGGGCGGTTCCGACTCGCCCACCAAGGACGCGCTGTCCCGGATCGTCGAAGGGCTGCTGGCCGAGCGCCAGCAGGCCCGCGCCGAGAAGGACTTCGCCCGTGCGGACGCCGCCCGTGACCGCCTCCAGCAGGCGGGCATCGTGGTGGAGGACACCCCTAACGGTCCTCAGTGGACAGTCAAGTCCGACTGATCCCGTTACACAGCAAGGAAACTTTCACCATGGCAGGCAACTCGCGGCGCCAGGGCGCGATCCGCAAGACGGGCACCAAGAAGGGTGCCGTCGTCGGCTCGGGCGGTCAGCGCCGCAAGGCCCTCGAAGGCAAGGGCCCGACCCCGAAGGCGGAAGACCGTCCCGGGCACAAGGCCTACCGCCAGAACAACGCCCAGGCCAAGCGCGACCAGGCGCGGCAGAAGAAGGCCGACAAGCCGGAGCTGATCGCCGGGCGCAACCCGGTGGTCGAGGCGCTGCGCGCGGGCGTCCCCGCGACCGCGCTGTACGTCGCGCTGAACATCGAGATCGACGACCGCGTGAACGACGCCGTCCGCCTGGCCGGCGACAAGGGCATCTCGATCCTGGAGATCCCGCGCGAGGAGCTGGACCGCAAGACGAACCGGGCCGTGCACCAGGGCCTGGGCCTGCAGGTTCCGCCGTTCGAGTACGCCCACCCGGACGACCTGATGGCGGCGGCCCGCAACTCGGGCGAGGTGCCCCTGTTCGTCGCGCTCGACGGCGTGACCGACCCGCGGAACCTGGGCGCGGTGATCCGCTCGGCGGCCGCGTTCGGCGCCCACGGCGTGCTGCTGCCGGAGCGGCGCAGCGCGGGCATGACGGCGGTGGCGTGGCGGACGAGCGCGGGCACGGCGGCGAAGCTGCCGATCGCGGTGGCGACCAACCTGACCCGCCAGCTCAAGTCGTGGGCGAACGAGGGCCTGATGCTGGTCGGCCTGGACGCCGACGGCTCGGTGGACATCGACGAGCTCGCGCTGGCGGCGGACCCGCTGGTGATCGTGCTGGGCTCGGAGGGCCGCGGCCTGTCGCGCCTGGTGCGCGAGACGTGCGACGCGACGGTGTCGATCCCGATGGCGGCGGGCGTGGAGTCGCTCAACGCGTCGGTGGCGGCGGGTGTGCTGCTGGCCGAGGTGGCGCGGCGGCGGCGTCTCGCCGGTCGGGTCTGACACCACCACCCAGTCGGGTTAAGGTCACCGTCGGATAACTCGAGGGGACCCGATGTCGTTCGTTTCGCCACTGTTCCTGTGGTACTTCATGCCGGCGGTGCTCATCGCCGTGCTGGTGTGCCCGCGGACGTGGCGGAACGGCATCGTCGCCGTCGCCAGCCTGCTGTTCTACACGATCGGCGCCGGCGCGTTCGTGTTCCTGCTGCTCGGCTGCATGGTCGTCAACTTCCTGGCCGGGCCGCTGCTGGCGCCGGACCCGTTCGACCTGAACGGCGGGCGCCGCCGCAAGATCCTCATCGCGGTCGTGGCGCTCGACGTCACGGTGCTGCTGGTCTGGAAGTACGCCGGGTTCGCGACGCAGCAGATCGCGGCCGTCGCGCACTGGTTCGGCGGCAGCGTGCCGGTGGCGAGCCTGGTGGTGCCGATCGGCATCTCGTTCTACACGTTCCACCACATTTCGTACGTGGTCGACATCTACCGCGGCGAGCGTCAGGCGCTGCGGAACCCGGTGGCGTTCGCCGCGTACATCGCGATGTTCCCGCAGCTGGTGGCCGGCCCCATCGTCCGGTACCGCGAGATCGCCGACCAGCTGCCGCAGCTGCGTTCCCACCGCCTCGACGACCTCGCGGCGGGCTTCCCCAGGTTCGCACTGGGGCTGTGCAAGAAGACGATCATCGCCGACTCGCTGAGCCCGCTGGTCGAGGCGTGCTTCCGGGTGCCCTCGGACCAGATGACGTTCGCGACGGCGTGGCTCGGCGCGATCGGCTACACGCTCCAGCTGTTCTTCGATTTCTCGGGCTATTCGGACATGGCGATCGGCCTGGGCCGCATGCTGGGTTTCCGCCTCCCGGAGAACTTCGCGCGCCCGTACTCATCGGTGACGATCACGGAGTTCTGGCGCCGCTGGCACATGAGCTTGAGCCGCTGGTTCCGCGACTACGTGTACATCCCCCTGGGCGGCAACCGTCACGGCGCGGCTCGCACGTACCGCAACCTCTGCATCGTGTTCGTGCTGACGGGCTTCTGGCACGGAGCCCAGTGGACGTTCCTGGTGTGGGGCTGCTACCACGGAGCGCTCCTGGTGATCGAGCGCCGCTTCGGTCTCGACCTCGACCCGGCGGTGAAGTGGAAGCGCTACCTGCGCCGGGCGTTGACGATGCTCCTGGTGGTGTTCGGCTGGGTGTTCTTCAGATCCCCGGACCTGGGCCACGCACTGTCGATGATCGGCCACATGCTGCTCCCCGACTTCGACGGCCTGGGCACGGGCGTCGAGGAGGCGTTCACGAACCAGAGACTGGTGCTGCTACTGGCAGCCCTGGCGGTGTTCGCCCTCCCGGCCCACCCGGTGACAGGGCCGCTGCTGGAGTCGTCAAGAAGCAAGCCGGCAACGGCGCTGCGCATCGGCGTGATGACGGTAGGACTGCTGTACGCGGCGATCTTGATCGCGACAGGAACATTCAGCCCATTCTTGTACTACCAGTTCTAATAGCCGCCCCACCGAACCGATACGCAGCGCCTTCAGCGGTCAAGCGACCAATCGCAACCAGGCTTCCGCAAGCACCCCATGCCCAGCCGAAGTCGGATGAATCCCATCATCGGACCACCTCCCCGGATCCCCCAGCTCCCTGAACATGCTGTCCGCAGCAAGAAGCTGCGCCCCGTACTCACCAGCCAGCTCCCTAACCACCCGGATCTTCGCATCCAGATCCTCCCGCCACCCCTCACGCACCCCCTCATCGATCCGCACCAGACGATCCCCATCCGCCAAATGCAGCACCTTCTCGACAACTCCCTTGACCGGCAAGAGAAACGGCTCGACAAGAATCAGCTCCGTCCCCAACGACGCAAGCGGCACCAGCAACCGGTCATACCCCGCCGCGAACTCGTCGGCAGAGACCACCCGCCCCCGAGGGTCCAACGTGTGCCACCCCATGTCATTGGCCCCGACCAGGATCGACACCACGTCGGGACGGACATCGACCACGTCCGCCTGCCACCGAGCTTCGAGGTCCATCACCTTGTCACCCGCGCGCCCGGTGTTCAGCCAGGTCACCGGACACTCAGGGTGCTCGAAACACCACGAGCCGGCGACCAGCAGCGGGTAGCCGCACCGGTCCTCGCCCGGGGGCCGCCAGAGGTCGGTGATCGAGTCGCCGGTGAACATCACGGTGCTTCCGGGCTGCAGGTTGATCGTCATGTGCCGAGCGTCGCGCCCCCGGCTGGCAGGGAACGCACACGCCGCTGGTTCCGACCTGGCAGCATGATCGGCGACCAGTCAGAAAGGCAGCAGGGATGACCGAGCCGACCGATCTCGCCAAGGTGCCCGGCGTGATCCCCTACGTCGACCACCACACCGGCCCCCGCCGGCTGCTCGCCGTCGAGATCCCGCACCTCGGCCACACCGTCCGCGCCTACGCCCCGATCGCGAGCATCGACGGCCGCCAATACGTCGTCTCGTGGGGCGCGGTGAGCTTCGAAATCCCCGCCGACCGGAACGTCCACGTGAGCGTCCACCTGCACACGAACAGCGGCCACGAGCACACGATCACGCCGTTCGCCTCGACCGTCCTCCCACCGCACCCCGCCCCGATCCGGCTGCTCGCCCAGTTCGCGCCCAGCCAAGGCCCGCAGGGTGCCCTCGTGCCCGTCGGCTGATGCTCGCGACGCGGTACCTCTTCCTGACCCGCCACGGCGAAGCGGCCCCCACCGGCGACCTCACCGACGCCGGCCGGCAGCAGGCCGTCCTGCTCGGGCGGCGGCTCCGCGAGGTCCCCATCACCGCCGTTCACCACGGCCCCCTCCCGCGCACCTCGCAAACCGCCGCGCTCCTCGCCACCCAGCTCCCCGGCGTCCCCATCTACGTCGACGACGCGGCCGGCGACTTCGTCCCGTACACGCCCATGCGCGAGGAGCTCCCCGAGACCTCCGGCGACCTCCTGCACGCGTTCGCGCGGCAGCTCCCGCCCGCGGACGAAGGAAGAGCCGCCGAAGCCGAGCGGCGGTTCACCGGGCCCGTGCCCGGCACCGAGGCGCGGTTCGAAGTGCTCGTGACGCACAACTTCCTCGCCGGCTGGCTCGTGCGCGCCTCGCAGGACGCGCCGCCGTGGCGGTGGCTCGCGCTCAACCACGCCAACGCCGCGCTCACCGTGATCCGCTACTCGCCCGGGCGGCCGGCCGCGCTGCTGACCTACAACGACGTCGGCCACCTGCCCGCGGAACTGCGCTGGACCGGCTTCTCACCTGAGTTTTACCTTCCGTAACCGGTGAACGCGGAGCGTCGCCGCCGCCGAAAATGAGTCTCGCCCGAATGGCCGAACCTGTCACGATGGCCGGATGAGTCCCGTTCCGTCGCCCACGTCCGTTCGGCTGAGCGACTACCTCGCCGCGGACACCGTCGTCGACCACGGAAACCCGTCGATCCGAGCGCGCGCCGAAGCCCTGGCAGCCACGAGCGAAGATCCCGTCGAGCGCGCGAAGGCCGCGTTCCTCTTCGTCCGGGACGAGATCGACCACGTGATCGACGCGCGCGACCCGCGCGTCACCTGGCGGGCGTCGGACGTCCTGCGCGAGCGCGTCGGGATCTGCTACGCCAAAGCGCACCTGCTCGCCGCTTTGCTGCGGGCACAAGGGATTCCGGCCGGGTTCTGCTACCAGGAGCTCTCCGCGCTGCACGGGCTGAATGCCGTGTACCTGCACGGCACGTGGTCACGCCTCGACGCCCGCGGCAACCGCACGGGTGCCGGCGGCGAGTTTTCGCTCGGCGAGGAGAAACTGGCCTGGCCGGTGGACTTCGCGCGCGGCGAACGTGATCACCCGGAGATCCACCCGGCGCCCGCACCGGTCGTCGTGGATTTCCTGATGACGGCCGAACCCGGTCCGGGCTGGTACGAAAAGGGCCTCCCGGCCACGCTTTGAGCCGGGAATTTCGTGATTTTCGGAAAACTCGCGGACCTGGTGAATTATTGCCGAGAGTGACGTCCGTCCGTCAGTCCTGTCCCCCGAACTTCTTATTTCGCGCGTCCCGTCAGGCGCGTAAAGTGACTCCCCGCACTCGAACAGACACCGTAAGCATACGTCCGTTCGGGTGGTTCGAGGGAGGTGAAGCAAGTGGCCGCGGATGGCGGATCCCGCCGCCGTACCCCACTGCAGGAGATCTTCTGGACCAGGACGAGCTTGCTCCTCACGGTGCTCGTCGTCGTCGCCGGCCTCAGCCTGTGGCTCGCCGGCCTCATGGACCCCGGCACCGGGAAGAACCTGGTGACGTCGCTGGGCACCGGCACCCTGATCTCCGCGATCGTGGGGTTCGGCACCACGCTGATCACCGCCAGCGCTTCGCAAAGGGCGCTGGTGACCCCGGTGATCGAGGAAAGCCGGCGCGCGCTGGAGGACCTGAGCGCCGAATACCGCGCGCTGAACAAGGAGTTCTTCCCCACCGACGTGTTCGAGGCGACCACCGACCCCGACCCCGCGTTCAACCGGGCGCTGATGGCCGACCTCGACGCGACCCGGCAGTACTTCTTCCGCGGCTTCTCCGGCCGGCACGCGGCCGCCCGCCTGCTGCTGTCCCGCACGGAACGCGAACTCCGGGCCGTCATCGCCGATCCGCGTGACGCCGGCGCGATCAGCGGGCGCGCCCGCTACCTGCTGCGCCGCGAAGCCGGCGACGTCGACTCCGACCAGATCCAGACCCGGCTCGACGAAGAGATCCGGATCGGCCTCGTCGGCCTCTTCCTGGCGCGCAGCCGCTGCGCGCAGGTCGACATCACCGTGGTCGCCGACCCGCCGCTGGACCGGCTGGAAATGTTCGACGACAGCGTGTGGGTGTCGCTCTACAGCGACGTCCGCGGCGCCACGAAGCTGTACCCGCGGACCCTGCGGTTCACCGAAGGTTCCTTCCTCTACAACATGGAACGCGCCGAGTTCGTGCGCGTCTCGCAGTCCCGGACCGGCCGCCACTTCCGCATCACGTCCGCGACGACGCGGACGGATTTCCTGGCGCTGTTCGAAAAGATCACCGGATCCCCCTTGTCCGAGGAGCAGTTCCGTGAGCTGGAAAGCAAGTTCCACGCCTTCCGCACGGAGTTCTCCGAAGTCGCCGAGCTAGGGAGCTGACCTTGCTCACCCGCCTGTCCCCCCTGTCCGAACTGGCCATGCGCCTGCGCACGGCCCGGCACCCGCTCGCCGCGGACTGGCGCGCGGTCGACGAGTGGTTCCGCCCGTGGGCCGCCCAGTCCGGCCTGCGCGCGGAGCTGCGCTCGCAGCTTCGCACGCTCTCCACCGCGGAATCCGCGAAAGTCCTGCGCTCGTCCCGGGAAACCACGACGCACTTCGCCTGGTGCCTGCTCGATTCGCCGTCCGACTCGTTTTCCTTCTGGCTGCACGAATACAAGGCGCAGGAGGACTGGCGGGAAGGGTACGCGGATTCCGTGCACAACCACCGGTACCACTTCTGCACCACCATTCTCCGCGGTGACTACCGCCACGAGAAGTACGAGACGACGATCGACGCCGGCACCGGCTTGATCAGTTCCGCGAGACGGCGGCGCAGCACCGTGTGCCGAGCCGGTACCAGCATCACCATGCTGGCCGACGAATTCCACCGCATCCCCGAAGCGGCCGACGGCACGATGACGTTCCTCGTGAAATCACGCCCGGTGAGCAGTTTCAGCCTTTCTTTCGATCCCGCCACGGGAATCGGCCATCGTCACGTTCCGGTAGAGGTCCGATTGGGGGAATTGGCCGACCGCATCTAGCTACACACCGGCGTCAGCGGCGCTTACCATTACTCCACCCGTCTGAACACCACGGCCGGGATGGGAGAGGTGTATGCGCACGCAGGAAAGCACGATCGACCATGCCATCGTCGGCGCCGTCGAAGACCGGGTTCACCGGTTGTGCCGCCGCTATGCGGAACGGCTGCCGTTCCACGGCTGGCACCACGTGAGCTTCGTCCGCGCGAAGGCGGCCGGTTTCGCCGAGCACAACGGCGCCGACCGGGCCGTCGTCGAGGTCGCGGCGCTGGTGCACGACGTCAACTACCTCGTGCTCCGCAATTCGCCCGCGGCGGCGGGCCGGAGCCTGCGGCTGGAGCTCCTCACGGAGTGCGGGGTGCCCGGTGATGTGGCGCGCTGGATCGACGACATCATCGACGAAGCCGAAATGGCCACGCGCGGCCGCGACATTTCGCTGGAGGCGCAGGCGCTGAGCGACGCGGACACGCTGTTCAAGGCACTGCCGGTGACGCCGGTGGTGCTCGCGCACCGGTACCTGCGCGAGAACGGGCTGAGCCTGCGCGAGCTGGCGCACAAGATCGTCGGCGAGCAGTGCGACGTCCACGACGAGGGGTACTACTTCTACAACCCCGACGCGGCGGCGGCGTATTCGCGCTGGGCGACGGCGAACCTCCAGCTGTGGCAGTGCATCAAGGAGGCGGTCGACGACCCGACGGTGGCGGAGCTGCTGGACGCGGTCCACGCCGTCGACGCGCTGGCGTCCTAGGCCGGGCCGTACTGGTCCTGGCCGTAGCCGCGCAGCCGCTCGACGACATTGGCCACTTCGGGCGGCGGCAGCAGGCTGGGCCGGCCGGCGCTCTGCGCGAGCAGCCACACCCGGCAGGCCCACTCGAGCTGCTGGGCCCGGTGGTAGGCGGCCTCGAGGCCGTCGCCGTAGGTGAGGGTGCCGTGGTTGGCCATCAGGCAGCCGCGGCGCCCCTCCAGTGCCTCGAGGACGGCCGCCGCGAGCTCAGGGGTGCCGTAGGTGGCGTAGCGCGCGACGCGCACCGAGGGGCCGATCGTGGCGACGATGTAGTGGATGGGCGGCACCTCGCGCACGAGGGTCGACACGGCGGTGGCGTGCGGCGAATGCGTGTGGACGACGGCGGTGACGGGCTCGCGGTCGGGATCGCGCACGTCCCAGTACACGGACAGGTGCACCGGCAGCTCGCTGGTCGGCTTGAGCGAGCCGTCGACGACCTGGCCGCCGAGGTCGACGACGGTCACGTCGGCCGGGCTCATGCTCGAGTAGGGGACGCCGGTCGGGGTGACGGCGACGAGGTCGCCGGCGCGCACGGAGACGTTCCCGGAGGTCCCGACGACCAGGCCGTCCCCGACCATCCGGCGCGCGTAGGCGCAGACGGCGGCCCGCTCGGTCTCGAGGATCATGTGCGGGTCCCGTCGTCTCGTGGTGATCGGCAGCTGAGCTGAACACTGCCAGCCACCCACGAGCTTCGGCCACCTCCCCGCCCGGGGGATTTGTGCGGTTCACCACCCGCCGGCCCTGCTCCCGGCACCGCTTCCGCGGAAATGGCCCGGCGCCCCTCGAAGATCCGAGGGGCGCCGGCGTCTGGGGAGAGGTCAGGCCTTGGCCGGGGCAGCCGGGGCCTTCGCGGGAGCGGGAGCGGCGGGCGCCTTCGCGGCCGGAGCAGGGGCCGGCTTCCGGTCGCCGTTGCCGGCGGCGGGAGCCTCCTCGACCGGGGCCAGCAACCGCATGGCCTCCTGCACCGCCACGTCCGTCGCCGCGATCCGCTCGGCGACCTTCGACCGCAGGTCCAGGGCCAGCTTCCGGTTCTGGTCGGCGGTGGCCTGCTGGGACTTCGCCGACGCCAGCGCCGCCTCGGTCTCCTGCTTCTTCCGCGCGATCTCCTCGTCGAACGCCTTCTTGCGCGCCGCGAGCTCCTCCGCGGCCTTCCGGTCCGCCTCGGCCCGCGCCTCGGCCGCCGCCGCCTCGGCCTTCGCGTCCGCTTCCTTGCGGGCCCGCTCGGCCGCCGCGGCCAGCTCGACGCGCTTCGCGCCCGCTGCCGCGTTCAGCTTCTCGATCTCGCCCTTCGCCTCGGACAGCAGGCGGGCGCGCTCCTCTTCCGCGTCCTTCGCCAGCTTGTCGGCCGTGCGGCGCGTCTCGTGCGCGTACTTGTCGGCCTGCTCGCGAGTCGACGCGGCATCCGCTTCGGCCGCCGAACGCAGGTCGGCGATCTCCTCCTCGGCGAGCTGCATCATCATCCGGACGCGCTCGGCCATGGCACCCGCGCCGGACGGGCTCGAGCTCATCCTGGCCAGCGCGGCCTTCGTCTCGGCGAGCTCTTTCTGCGCGTACGCGAGGGCCTTGGAAAGGTCCGACGACGTCGCGACGGCTTCGTCGCGGCTGCGGGACGTCTCGCGGAACTCCTTGGTCAGCTCGGCGAGGCGTTCGTCGACCTGACGCTGGTTGTAGCCGCGGACACCCACGGCGAACTGAGCGGTCTTCGGGGCGGAGTGGGGCTTCTCGGGCGCGACCATCGGGCCACCTTAATGAGCAAGGGACCTTCAGGACGTACCGCCAAACGGATGCATCACGAATTCGCGAACCCCCGGTCACACTTGGCATTCCGACCTCGGTTGACCAGCGGTTGCCGCGAGGAGGCCACAGTGGACATCCCGGAGGGTGAACTCCCGGTGCTGCCCCTGCCGCCCCGATCGAGGGCCGATAGCGTGCGCGGGTGGACTTCGGCACGCACTGGCAGGTGTACGTCACCATGCCGTTCATCGCGGCGCTGATCGGCTACGTCACCAAGCGCGTCGCCATCGAGATGATGTTCCGGCCGCTCGAGTTCACCGGGATCAAGCCGTTCCTCGGCTGGCAGGGCGTGCTGCCGGCGAACGCCGAGCGCATGGCGGCGACGGCCACCGAGATGCTGACGACGAACCTCGTCGACCCGAAGGAGATCTTCGCCCGGCTCGACCCGGCGCAGGTCGCGAAGGAGATCGAGCAGCCGCTGCTGCGGGTCGTCGAGGACGTCACCCGCGAGGTGATGGAGACCTACCAGCCGCGGCTGTGGGAGGTGCTGCCGAACGGCGCGCAGCAGCTGCTGCTCAAGCGCGTCCAGGCCGAGGCGCCGAAGGCGATCACCAAGATCATGCGGGAGATCGCCGGCAACATCGAGGACGTCCTCGACCTGCAGCACATGGTCGTGACGAACCTCGTCCGCGACAAGGCGCTGCTGAACCGGCTGATCCGCGACATCTCCCGCCCCGAAATGCGGTTCATCGCGCGCTCCGGCATCTGGTTCGGGTTCATCCTCGGCTGCGTCCAGCTGGTCGTCTGGGCCCTGACGAGGTCGCCGATCGTGCTGCCGCTGTTCGGCCTCGGCATCGGCTGGCTCACCGACTGGCTGGCGCTGAAGATGATCTTCCTGCCGCGCGAGCCTCGCCGGTTCTTCGGCGTCTACACCTGGCAGGGCGTCTTCCAGAAGCGCCGCGACCAGGTCGCCGCCGACTACGGCGACATGATCGCGCGCGAGATCATCACCATCCCGAACCTCCTGGAAGCGGTGCTGCGCGGGCCGAAGTCCGACCGGCTCTTCGCGATGATCACCCGCGAGGTGCAGAAGACGATCGACGCGCAGGCGAGCGTCGTCAAGCCGTTCGTCGCCATCGCCGTCGGCACGAGGAAGTTCCAGGAGATGAAGCAGACGGCGGCGGCGAAGGCCGCGGAGCGCATCCCGGACACGATCCGGTACGCCGAGAACTACGCGATCAACGCGCTCGACGTCCGGAACACGATCGTCGACCGGATGAAGAAGCTGAGCGCGCTGGAGTTCGAGCAGCTCCTGCGGCCGGCGTTCCGGCAGGACGAGTGGAAGCTCATCGCGGTCGGCGCGGTGATCGGCGGGCTCGTCGGAGAACTGCAGGTGCTCGCCCTGCTCGGGTAGCCGGTACGGTTTCGCTCTCGGGTGAGCGAGGGAGGTCGGGGTGGACGCTGTCCTGCACGACCTCGCCCTGAACTGGTCCCTGTACGCGGCGATGCCGTTCGTCGCGGCGCTGATCGGGTACGTCACCAAGCGCGTCGCGATCGAGATGATGTTCCGGCCGCTCGACTTCATCGGGATCCCGCCGCTGCTGGGCTGGCAGGGCGTCGTCCCGAAGCACGGCGGCCGGATGGCGGCGGTGGCGACCGAGCTGCTGACCGCGAACCTGCTCGACCTCCGTGAGGTGTTCGGCCGGATCGACCCGGTGATCATCACGAGCGAGCTGGAGCAGCCGCTGCTGCGCGCGGTGGACCACATCGCGCGCGAAGTGCTCGCCGAGCACCACCCGCGACTGTGGGAGGTCCTGCCGACGCTGGCCCAGGAGATGCTGATCAAGCAGGTCCAGGCGTCGGCACCGCGGCTGGTCCGGGAGTTCCTCGACGACGTCCGCGAGAACCTCGACGAGGTCCTCGACGTCCAGCACATGACGGTCCAGCGCCTGACGCGGGACAAGGCGCTGCTGGTGCGGCTGATCCGCGAGACGTCCCGGCCGGAGATGGCGTTCATCGCGCGGATGGGCATCTACTTCGGCTTCGGGCTGGGCCTGGTGCAGACGATCGTGTGGGCGTTCACGCACGAGCCGTGGGTGCTCCCGGCGTTCGGCGGCGTGATCGGGCTGTGCACGGACTGGCTGGCGATCAAGCTGATCTTCGTCCCGCGCGAGCCGGTCCGCGTCGGGCGGGTGATCCTCCAGGGCAAGTTCCAGCGCCGGCGTGCGGAGGTGGCCCGGCAGTACGGCGAGCTGATCGCGAACGAGGTCCTGACGATCCAGAACCTCCTGGACGCGGTGTTGCGCGGCCCCCGGGCGGACCGGCTGGCGGCGCTGGTGGAAAACCTCGTCTCGGAAGCGGTCGACAAGCAGGTGCCGTTGTCTTTCGCGGTGGGTGGCACGCGCTTGCGGGAGATGAAGCACGCGGCGGCGGTGAAGGCCCTCGAGCAGCTGCCCGACACGGCCCGGTACGCCGAGGGGTACCTGACCGAGGCGATGGACGTCGCGAAGATGATCGAGCAGCGGATGCTGGCGCTGACGCCGTTGGAGTTCGAGGGGCTGCTGCGCCCGGCGTTCCGGCAGGACGAGTGGAAGCTGATCGCGGTGGGCGGAGTGATCGGCTTCGTGGTGGGTGAGCTGCAGGTCCTGCTGATGCTGGGTTAGCAACGCCCCAATGTGGCCTTCGGTGCGTTCAACGCACCCAAGGCGGCCTTCGGTGCGTTGAACGCAACCAAGGC